>NVWG01000020.1 GCA_002746185.1 Candidatus Hydrogenedentota bacterium | reverse complement strand
TCAGCCTGCTTCTTTTCCCATATGGCTCTGGCCACTTTTTCAGGATTCATGGGCGGATTAAGAAACCGGATACCCGTCGCATTATAGACCGCGTTGGCGATGGCCGGCGCGACCACGATGGTCGGCAATTCCGCAATCCCCTTGGCACCATATGGCCCCTCTTCGCAATCGCTTTCGATAAAATGCATCTCGATCTCGGGCATTTCAGGGGCGGTGGGCACCTTGTAATCCCTGAAATTCGGATTGAGCAAACGACCCTCTTCAAAGATCATTTCTTCGCTCAAAGCAAAGCCAAGACCAAAAGCAAGGCCGCCTTCCATCTGGGCCTCAAGACCCATTTGATTGATCACACGGCCCACATCCTGCGCCATGGTTACTTTTTCCACCTTCACTTCACCGGTATAGGTATCCACCACAACCTCGGCGCGTGTACCGATACTGCGGGTCACCACGTTTTTGCGATAGTCCACTTCCGCTTCGGATTTTGACATGAGGCCCATCTTGACCTGTTCGTCCACCCATGAATGATCTTCGGTGCGTACCAAAATGTTGCCGTCGCGAATATGATAGACTCGGGAATCCCCCACATTGCAGATATGGACTTTTTTTGGAGACACGAGACCACAGCACAGGGTTGTGCCCATGGGCTTGCCCCCCGTGTTCATGTCCTCGTTGGTCTGAAATACACTGGTGTTGGACATGTGGACGTAGCGTTCCAGCAGGGTGAGCATGGGGCCGTCTACTTCCCCCGTTTCATCAGATTCCGGCGGCGGCTCCTTGATGACATCCTTAAATATGGAGACGGCGAGTTTGCTGGCGATTTCCCCGCCCATGTGGCCGCCTAGTCCATCAGCTACAATCAGCAGCGCTCCCTGTTGAAATAATTGTAGTTTCGGCGCATCATCACGAAAAACCCCCAAGGAGTCTTCGTTATCTTTTTTCCGTCGGCCTATATCAGATTGAGCTGCTATGTCTAGTCGCATAAAGTACTCTCTGTATTCCCCGCATAAACGTAACAAACCTGTCCTGTAGAAGGCAACTTTATAAGAAAATAAAGGATTTACTAACATTATATTCTTGACTGTCGAATCGTTACATTATACAATTCCGTGTTCGATATGGGTTACATAAGGGCACAGCACCAATCGCAGTATTACGAACAATGTGATTACGTGGTGTGTCCGACTCGTAAAGTTTTAATCGTTTTATCGTAACCATGAACTAGCAAAGGGCTGCATGAATGGACAGGTATAGTTTCGGAACCTTTTTGGCGGAAGATTTTAATCACGCCGCACTTCAGGTCTGCCGGGATATTGCTAACCTGGAATGTAATGACCTACAGCCCGTGGTACTCACTGGTGAAACAGGTTGCGGCAAGACCCATCTGCTCTATGCGWTTGTAAACCGCATACGGGCCACATCTCCGGATGCAGGCATTGCCTATATTACGGGAGATGATTTCCCTGATGAAGTACGTGATCTGGTACAAAACCCCGGGCCGGTAGAAGGTGCTGATCACGCGGTATTGCTGGTAGACAACCTGGAAGGTTTCACASGCGATCAGGAGCTTCTGGAAGCAGTAGTCCGAATTTTTCTCACCCATGGTCATGCCGTTGTGGTGGCCACCAACGTACACCCAGGTCGTATTCAGCATTTACCTGATACCCTCCAGCAAACTCTTCTGGACGGGTTGATGGTCACGCTGCTTCCCAGTGAAGCCCATCGCGACAATGAAAAAACTTCTGCATTGATTCCGGCTGAGGCAGGTCTTTCAGACACCGTACATACTATGGCTGAGCAGGATGATTCTTTGTTATTGGAATTGCGTTCGGAACTGGATTCAGTTCGGGCTTCACGGGGTGATGCTCAGGAAAAGCTGAGTGCCGTTGAAGCGGAATTGGCCGAGTTAAAGGGGGATTCAGATTCTCGGGAAACAGCAGATAACCCTGGTATTACTGCACTAAAAACTGAATTGGAGCATCTTAAAGGGGAGAACGCACTTCTGGCAGTGGCGCAAAAAGAAGTGGTGCCGTTACGGGATAAACTAAAACAGGTACAGGCTGATCGTGATCGTTTGGAAGCGGAATTGAAATCGGCATCCGCTGAGCCCGATGAAAACAATGCACCGTCTCCCTATGCGGTGCGCGAAGATGCTCGGCTGCTCCTTCGACGAGCGGAAGATCTTTTGTCGGCCATGCAGAAAAATCGTCTGGACATCACCGATGCACAGCGCAAGCAAGTGATACAACTGGAAGAAATTCGCAGCTTGGGTCAAACCCTGAAAGAACCTGTAGGGGCAGCAGCGGTTATTCATACACTGGAAGCTCAATTAGGCGAATTATCCGATACGACCGAAACGTTACGTTACGCAATCGTACAACTCTTTTCCGATACCGATTTTACCTCGGAAGAAAATCGCCAATGGTCATCTACATCCAGCTGCCCGGAATTATCCAAGGCGCTCCCTTCGCTTGGGGCACATCTTCGTGAAAATCGCATCGACTTAATGGAAAAAATTACCAAGTCAGCAGATAATTTGGAGCAGCTACGGAAAGAGCTGAAAGATGCCCGGCATGAAACAAAGCATTTTTCCGGCTTGGCAGAAGAACGCGATCTCATGGTGAAGGATCTTAAGACATCTCTTGATCTACTGGAAGTAGAAGCGGGGAAAATGCTGGAAGCCGCAAATGAAAAATCCAGGTTGCTGAGCCTAGAATTGGAAACCAAAAAAAGCGATACCGAGAAACAACGTCATCAGCATGAAGATATTGTGGATACTTTATCGAAGCTGTTATCGACCATGGGCGGCTCTTCACCCGAATCGGATACCGCACCCGAAACCCAAGAAGCGATTCAGGAAGAACCCACCACCACTCCTTTGGCTTCCAATATTACGTCGTTTGAAGAAATTGCAGCACTTGCCGATGCCATCGACACGGTAGATGTAGAACCGGAGATGGAAGACACTCCGCAAGCGGAGTCCATCGTCGAAACGGATGTGGTAATGGACGAAGAAGCCGTGGAGGATGTGCTGACGGAAGATGCGGACATAGAACCAGATACCCGGCAAGATGATGACCTGTCAGATTCGGAGTACGATGCCACTACATCGGATAATACGGTACATTTTGATGATACTCGACAAAGCGCGGAACCATCGGCTTCCCCTGGTCTTCATCATGTGGAGGAGTTGGAGCGCGATCTGAATCGGCTCCCCGACGATCAGCATGACACCGGATCGTCAGATCAGAAAAACCAGACTGCCTGAACTGGCAACTCCCGGTCGTGCTCGTGCATACTACCTCCTATGAAATCCTTTTCACAGCGACTGCTGAATCTGTTTGAGACTATCCACCCTCTGGATCGAATCGGGCGAGCAGGCTTTGTACTCCGGGGCGTACCTGAACCGGAAACCATCGCGGCCCATTCTCATTTTCTGGCGGTGATGACGCTTTTATTCGTGGATGAATAYCCTGAAGACTTTGATCGGGGAAAGGCGCTAGCCATCGCGCTGACCCACGATTTATGTGAAGCGCAGTTAATGGATATCCCCATGCCGGCGGCAGATGCTTATTTGCGTGAAGCAAAAACCAAGGCTGAGCAAGCCATAACCGAGGATATGCTGGATCCATTTCACGCGCGATACGGCCAATATCATCAGGAGCTCACGGAAGCATCCACCCCGGAGGCTAAACTGGTGAGGGGGCTGGATAAAGCCCAGATGATGATCAAAATTCTGATGTATGAGCGTGAGGGTAAAGGGCGTCTGGCGGAATTTTGGCATAATCCGAAAAACTTCGCTGACTTTGGGATAGAACCTGTAGCGGATCTGTTCGATGCTATCTGCAACGAGGCGGGTCGCCCCAAGCCGCAATAACGACAGGCTAGTCTGTCCTCAGTTGAATCTGGTCACCAATTTGCAGCACCGGATCGGAGGACCAGCCGTTCCATGTATATAAATCTTTTAGATTCACGCGGTATTTCTTGGCTATGGTACTTGGGTTTTCTCCAGACCGAACTACGTGGACAGTCGATTTAGTTTCCGTTGCAGCCGCTACGGTCAATTTCGATTGTTTTCCGGCAGAGCTTGACACATAGAGCTTGTCTCCGATATGCACAATCGATTTAGAAGTAAGCCCGTTCCATTTCAATAAATCACGGGTGCGAATACGATATTTCTTGGCAATCGTACTGGGATTTTCCCCGCGTCGTACGGTATGCGTTGTCGCCGTTGAGCTTGTGGAGGGACTTGCTTTAACCAGAGTCGCTTTCTTTGTAGACTGAGCGTTGTACATCTTCAGTTTATCTCCCACGCGAATAGTGGAGCGCATGGTCAGATCATTCCAGGCGAGGAGATTGTTTAGTTTAACTCCATGAGTGTTTGCAATTTTCTCGGGGTAATCTCCATTTCGAACTGTATAGATGGTCAGCGGCCCGGAAGGCGCACTGGCTACAGTAGCCGTCTGCTGTGAGCGCGGAGTAGAGGCAGGTTTCGGCACAGCGGCAACGTAGAGGCGGTCACCCACATGGATTCTCGTCTTTGATCCCAGGCTGTTCCACTGCTGAAGCTGACGCACCGTCACGCGATTCCGAGATGCGATGCGGGACAAACTGTCTCCGTTGCGTACGGTATATACGGAACGACCTTCTACGCTGGCCAGGGCGGTACCTGTATTGCCTGAACTTACCTGACCGGGAACTACCAGCCGCTGGCCTATCTGAAGGGAGCGGGGCGAACGGATATTATTTGTTTGGAGTAAATCTCTGGACGAAACTTTATACAATCCGGCTATACCAGAGATGGTTTCACCACGGCGTACCACATGGGTATCCGGACGAAGCTGAGGCATCGCACTTACGGCCTTGGCAACTTGGGTTCGATATCCTTTAGGAATATAGAGTGTAGAGGTGCCGTTGGGCGGTGTGTATCCATAGAGTAAATGAGGATTTAATTGTTGAATCGTTTTAGCGGGAAGAGAAAGAGACCGCTCAATATCGCGAATCAGATATGCCCCGGATACTTCCATCGTGTCCACAATTTCTTCGGGCTGGATATTCAGTGTGAATCCATATTTCTCTGGATTGTTTGCGATGATGGCGCTGGCGAGGAGTTTGGGATAGAATTTTTTGGTTTCCCGAGGAATACGTGCTCTGGGTGAATCCATCAGTTTCCACAAGTCGCGTTCGCCACCGCTGCGGGCGATGGCCCGCTCAACCCCGGCTTCGCCCATATTGTATCCCGAGACTGCCAGAGGCCAATTTCTATCAAACATGTCATATAATTCGGTCATATACTGGATAGAAGCCTTGGTGGATTTTCGCCAGTCATATCGATCATCCACATATTGGTCACTTTTCAGTCCGTATCGACGGCCTGTACTTTTCATGAATTGCCACATGCCCCCGGCGCCTGCGTGGGAATTGATTCGGGGTGTAAATTGACTTTCCACCATGGCCAACCACACCAAATCTTCTGGAAGTCCTGCTTTACGGAATTCTTCACGAATAAAAGGCAGGTACTTGCTGCTGCGATCCAGGCCATACTGAAAACCTTTTGGATAGGCTGTTTGGATATACCGGATTTCTGCCAGGACGCGATCATTCAGCGGGTTGGGATAATCCAGCTCGGATTTAAAGGCCATCTCCACTACTTCACTGGACCATTCTTTGGGACGAATACGTTCGTAAGTCTTGGCCATTTTGGTTGAGGAGGTCAAGATACTGCCGAATTCACTTCTCAGATTGTAAAACACGGTGGGGTCTAGGTCAGATTCGAGCAGCAGCTCCATCATGAGACTGTACTGAGTATAGGCTGCTTCTTTATCTCCACGCTCCTGCGCCTCGTTAGCCGCTTGAAAAGCTCGCTGTGCCGATTCCAACAGCTCGGAAACATTTTTTACTGCTACAGGTTTCAAATCCTGAGCACCAATCTCTGCTACCGGAATGGGGTCGAATTGATAGATATCTCCCATGGGCACGGTTCTGAGATCACTTGGAAGAGTTGTGCCTACTTCGGCTTTGGCGAATTTTGGAGTGGGTGAAGTGGTTGCACACCCCATCATCAATGCTGCCAACGACGCACAACAAAAACTGGAAATTATTGGATTGGAATATCGCACGAAATCGTTCCCCCGCTCATGTACCTAACCACAATGGCTTGTAGAGATTGTACCACAATTGCTTAAAATCATACAAAATAGGGTATATTCGAAGTGCCCTAACTACTTACAGGCCAATCCATTAGCATGTTCCTTCTTTGGAAGGGTGGATTGATGAGTCCCGCAGTAAATACACGGATATGAAAGGTTTTGGTATCCTAGGGCGTTCTATCTTACTGAAATAAATAACCGCCCTGCTGGGCAGGAGTTTTCTATGCTGCATGTTTCACGTTTTTTCTTGGGTGGATTTACATTTGCAATAGCTCTGGTACTCGCTACGGCGGCATCGGCAGATTACACGCGTATCAATACGCCWAACCCGGACGATCCTCTTGATACACATATCTTTAAACTGGATAACGGTTTGTTGGTGTATCTGACGGAGAATCATGAGACGCCGCGATTTTATGCGGAGATCAGCGTGGCATCGGGCAGTAAACACGATCCGGCAGATGCCACAGGACTTGCTCATTATCTGGAACATTTACTCTTCAAGGGCACGCAGGAATTAGGCACACAGGATTACGAGAAGGAAAAAGTGCTTCTGGATCGCATTACGGAATTGTATGAGCAGCACTTTAACGAAACGAATGATGAAGTACGTAAGGAAATCTACGCGGAGATAAATAAGGTGTCTCAGGAAGCGGCACGTTATGCTGTGCCGAATGAAATCGACAAACTGTATAAAGCCATGGGAGCAACAGGAGTCAACGCGCATACGTGGCATGAGGAGACGGTGTATAAAGTGGGGCTCCCGGCCAATCGGCTGCGTCAGTGGGCTGCGATTGAATCGGGACGGTATGTGAATCCGGTATTCCGAATTTTTCATACGGAGTTAGAAACGGTATACGAAGAAAAAAATCGGAGTCTGGACAATAAGGACCGCATAGTAAATTACGAAATGAGTCGGCTGCTTTATAAGAAACATCCATACGGTCAGCAGCCAACTATCGGAACGGTGGAACATTTAAAAAATCCATCCCTGGTGTATATCTATGATTACTTCAATACCTACTATGTCCCCAATAATATGGCGATTACCATCAGTGGCGATATTCATATCGAAGATACCATCAGCGTTATCGACGAGTATTTTTCATCATGGAAATCCAAGCCGATTCCCAAAGTGGGCCCGTGGAAAGAAAGATCGCTCAAGGGCGTGGAGCGCACAACGGTACAGTATCTGGGCGAAGAATATGTAGAAATCGCGTTCCGTACCGTACCCAATAATCATAAAGATATTGAAGCACTGAAATTTCTGGATATGATTCTGGACAACTCAGTAGCAGGACTCATCAACTTGAACTTGAATCAGCAGCAGCGGGTTCGACAGGCTGGTTCCTATCCGCGCATCATGAACGATTACGGTTCCCAGCATCTATACGGTATCCCCAAAGAGGGACAGACCCTGGAAGAAGTAGAGCAACTGCTGCTGGAGCAAATCGAACTGGTTAAAAATGGAGAATTCGACGATTGGATTCTCCCTGCTATTCTCAATGATTTCAAAAAGAACCAGAAGGCCTCTTTAGAATCCAATGTGGCAAGGGTCAGCACCATGCGGCAAGCCTTTCTTACTCACACGGACTGGGATGTGTATGTAGGGGAAATGGCGCGGATGGGGAAGGTGACGAAAAAGGATGTGGTACGGGTCGCCAATACATATTTCAAGAACGACTACGCCGCAGTACAGCGCATCGATGCACAACATGATGTGCCGTCAATTAGTAAGCCGCAGATAGATCCGTTGGATATCGATGCGACGAAGCAGTCCGTGTTCGCCAAGAATCTCCTAGCCATGCCTTACAAGGAAATCGAACCTATTTATGTTGAGCCGGGGAAAGATTATCAGGTGGTAGAGTATGCGGACGGTGTGAAACTGTATTATGCGCCCAATCCGCTGAACGACTTGTTTTCCTTCTCCATGCTGGTGGAATTCGGATCGGAAGAAAACAATAAGATAACCATGGCTACGCAGCTTATGGACAAGTCCGGTACTGATTCATTTACATCGGAGGAGTTGAAGAAGGAGTGGTATAAGCTGGGGAGTACGTTCAGCATTGCGGCAGGGGACAACGAATCGTATATCAGTATATCGGGTTTGGACGAGCAATTTGAAACGACGCTTGCATTGATGCTCGATCTGGTGAAGCATCCCAAAGCCGATGCGGCAACCTTGGAGACGTTGAAGGCCATCGTGCTTAAATCCCGGGAAGATGCCAAAAAGGCTCCGGGGTCTATCAGCCGTGCAGTCACCTTGTATAACCGTTATGGCGAAGAGTCGCGGTTTTTGCGTATGCTCACTTCGGAAGAGGTACAACAACTGACCGTAGAAGAGCTCCACGCCCTCATCGCGAATCTGCTGACCTATAAACATACGCTCACGTACACCGGCTCTCTTCCGCTGGAGACTGTATTAAATCTGCTACGGGAGCACCATCCTATTGAAGGCAGTCTGAAAGATACCCCTCCGTACCGATTCCAGCATGCGCGAAATCTGGATGAGACAGAGATTTATTTTTTCAATAAGGAAATGGCACAGGCTCAGGTTCGTCTGGAATTTCCTGACGGACAATATGACGAGGATGCGGTTACATCAATATCGCTATACAACAGCTATTTTGCAGAGGGCATGTCCGGCGTGGTGTTCCAGGAGTTACGCGAAGCCCGAGCGTTGGCGTACTCCGCCGGGGCACGTTATGTAACGGGCGGCCGTGTAAACGCGGAGAATCTCATGGTGGGTGTAATCGGCTGCCAGGCAGATAAGACCGTGGACGCAGTAGGCGCGTTCATTGAAATACTGGATAACCTGCCGGAATCGCAAAAACGATTTGRCGAGGCGGTCAACGCTATYACGAGTCGATAYCGYACCTCCAAGATYGGATTTCGCGGCGTTATYGGTGCCGCWCGRGGHTGGGAACGATTGGGGCTGGATGGCGATCCSCGTGAAGGACGCTTTGARSRWATCCAGCAAGCTGCGTTTGAAGATTTGYTGACGTTTCAACGTACYCGTATYAAGGGAAAACCAAAGCTCATTTCTATTGTAGGGGACAAATCCAAGATCGATATGGAGTCGCTGGCACAATACGGAAAAATCATCGATGTGACACTGGACCAGATTTTTGTTAAATAGATTGTTCGGAATATCTCAGGATGTATAGTAGGTTTCCAGGGCCCATTCGATATCTTTGGAGGTAGCGACTACAGGTTCTATTTGCATATTCGTAGTGCGTTCCAAATCTTCAAGTGCAATGAGATCCAATGGGTTTTCCATGGCTACCACCAGTGCGCCATCGGCAATTTTTACCGGAATACAGTTGTGCATTGCGGCCAGGCGACCCGAAATTTTTTCGGCGACCTTTGCATCCACGACGCCTATCTCCAAGCGTAAAAACTGCCCTTTCATCTGATAGGCCAGTGCCTGGGCGACTACATCTTCCGCCGCAAATCCCATGGATATAAAAATTTTCCCTATATGCTCGTTATCTCTTCCTTCGGCCTGCGTTTTAACGGCCATGGCCAACTGGTTCTGCGTGATGACACCGCTTTCCATAAGGATTTCACCTAACCGACGCTTTTCTTCATCCAGACTAAAGGATACATGAACCAAGTCCCGTGGCGTAGTATCGACGGGTTCCATGTTTACAACAGGGACTTCAGGTTTCGTCGGGGCAGATGATTGTGACGAATCATCTTGCTCGGTCAAAGGCGCATCGTTTTCAACGGTATCCGGTTTCGGCTCCGTGATTTTCTTCGAGGGGGGATTAATTTTTTTATACCGACTGAATTCTTTCTTCAGCCGTTTGATAGTATCCAGCCCTTCTTCTCTATCCCGCAGCGCTCCAACTAATTGCTCAGCCAGGACTGACTTGGTCCCGTTACGTTTCTCTTCTTCGATTTCTTCCTCTAAACGAACGGCGTGTTCCTGTTTTTCTGCCAGAGACTGTTTCGCCGTATCCAATTCGCCAGGCAAGGCACGCAGCGGTTCAATTTCATTGTTAAGCGATTTCAATTCTTCCCGAGTCAGCTCCAATGCTTTCGCGGTTGTTTCATCCTGCTCGGCTGTTTTTCGTGCCCGTCCGCGTATATCTTCCAACTCGACCATCACTTTGGATAAGTTTTCTTCCAAGTCAATGGCCGCATTCTCAGCAGCTGTTAAGTCTGTTCTAACTTCATTGAAATCTGCATCCAATTTCGCGACAGCCCGTTCTTTCTCTTTTAATTCCTGGGCTGATTCCTGTTTCGTAGTCTCCAGAAGCTGCTGAAGGTCTTTAGCCCGTCCTCGCTCCATTTCCACTTCGGCAGTCCGTAACGTCAAATCTTCGCTGATGGCCTGGATTTCACTCTCCAGCACATCGAATGATTCTGATTCTTTATCTCGAGAAGATTCCAACTCGTGTATCTTAGCTTCCAATGTATCAGCGCGATCATGTTCCTTTTTCGTCGCAGCGGAATATTCTTCTACCGTGGCTTCCAGTTCCAAAAGTTTGCGCTTGGCAGCTTGCCCGGCTTCTACGGTGTCGGCCTGCTGATTCAACGCCTTTTCTAATTTAGCAATACGCGACTTAGCCTTGTCCAATCCTTCGTTGCTACTGTCTTTCTCTTTCAGGGTCGCTTCCAGCTCTTTCACCCGAACTTCATTTACGGCATTCTTCTGATCTTTTTCATTCAGCTTATGCTTCGAGTCATCGAGTCGGGATTGAGAGGTTTCGTTTTGTTCCTGCAGCTCGCGTATACGGTCATGAAGATCATCCAATTCCCCTTCCAGGGATTCAACGGAACTATGATCCTGGTCGATGGAATCTTTAAAGGCGTGGATTTCGTCTCGAGTTTTATCGATGAGCGAGGTAGTAGCGCTGCGCTCTGCTGAGGCCTTTTCCACTAGTGTGCCCAAGGCGGTTTTGAGTTCGTCTACAAACGCCAAGATTTCCGAATGGCTGTCTTCAGCGTGCTCAATCTGCTCGTCAACAATTGCTTCGAGCTTCAAATATTGTTCTTCACCGTTTACCGTATTTGTTGTTTTTGCCATAGCGTAATAGATACTGCCGTGAAGCAGTTCTTTCCCCCTTCAATGCGAAAAAACGTGTAATATTCCCCGAGTTGCTTACTTAAATTATACGAAGAGGGTGCAGATCGGTCAAGAATTGGCAGATTTCACGGCAAAAAAAATCTCCTAACTACTTACTATAAAGAAAGTTATAAACTAAATAAAAATCCGAGACTTTGGTCAGGACTCTATATCCCGTTTCACTACATCGCCTGGCAGCGTACTGGTATTCGGCCATAATTTCCGGCCTGGATACAGCGAGGTATTGATCCCTGTGTGCACGCCGTCTCCCACGATGGCTCCCAGTTTGCGTCGYCCSGTGTCYACCAGTTCRCCTTTRACCATRGAKCKGTGGTTGCCYTCGTCGTGYCGGAAATTYGCCGTRATRGTACCGCAGCCGAAATTYACGTTGGCTCCTAAWACGGAATCTCCCACATAACTGAGGTGAGGCACYTTKGCACCTTCCATAAGAATGGAMCCTTTTATTTCCGAGCCTTGACCTATTTTACAGCCATCGCCAATGGCGGAGTAGGGTCGAATCCACGCGTTGGGTCCGATGTTGCAATTCTCCCCGATGATGACCGGGCCGTCGATAACTACGCCTGCACGGATCTCCGTGCCGCGTCCAATGGACACCGCACCGGACAAGTGAGCAGCGGGATGTACTTCCCCCTGGATAGATTCTGTCAGGCTGTCGAGCAGATAGGTGTTGGCATCCAACATGTTCCAGGGATACCCGATGGGAAGCCATTCGCCTTGAGCCTCTACCACCACGAAACGTCCTTCATCAGCCAGCACTTGTATAGCGGAGGTGATTTCGATCTCATCGCGCACGGAAGGCTTAACCGTTTCCAGTATGTCAAACACGCCGGGTTGAAATTTATAGGCACCGATATTCGCAAGATGGGACACGAAAGTATCGGGTTTTTCCACGATACGGATCACTTGTCCCGCCTCCCCGGTTTCGTAGACACCAAATTGGCTGGGGTCTTCCACATGGAGGGCCAGACCGCCCTGTTCAACCTGGGCCAGTGCGGCTAGATCGGCGGCGTGATACAGATCGTCTCCGTTCATGGCGATAAACGAATCGGACAGTTCATCGCGGCATTGCAGCAGGGCATGTCCGGTACCCCGTTGTTCCGTTTGTTCCACGTAGGTCAGGGGGATATCGCCGTATTGATCTCCCATACGCTCTCGGATCATATCACTCCGATACCCCACCACCAGTACAACCCCATCCACGATACCCGCWAGAGARTCCAGYTGATGYTCCAGGATTGGTTTGTTGGCAATGGGCARCAGCGGCTTGGGCCGGGTCAGGGTTAATGGATAAGTGCGGGTCGATTTTCCTGCGGCAAAAATAACGGCTTTCATAGTGACTCCTGTTACTTCTTCAATGCTTCGAGAACGGGCTTACCGATCCAGGCGGGGTGAGATTTTACTCCCAGTAGATGAGCGATGGTGGCGGCGGTATCGTAGGTGTTCACGAGACCCTTTAATTCTTTACCAGGGACAATACCCGATCCCCATACAATCCAGGGAATTTCCAGATCGGCCATGATGGATTGCCCGTGGCCTGTGCCGTGACCGCCGTGATCCGATGTGATGATAATTACCGTCTCGTTCTCGATTCCCGCATCTTTCACGGCCTGAAGAATATTCCCAATGAGTACGTCGGTTTCCGCGACGGATGCGTAATACTCTGGGGTACCGTGACCCGTGCCGTGGCCTACGTGATCAATGTCGTCCATGTGAATGAACAGGAATGTGGGTTTCATTTTCTTGATTAGTTTAACGGCACGCTTTGTCGTGTTCTTGGAGCCGGAGGTACTGACAATTTTATCTGCCAGGTTCGCTTCGAACATGTTGGGGATGGGATCCCAATCGTGAACACAGGTCAAAATGGACTGAGGCTTCTGTTCCCGAAGCACAGCATAGATGGTGGGGAACATGCCTTTCACCGGGCCTTCCGCCGAGGGGGTCACTTTCGATTTTCCCGGCTCCCAATCATTATTCAATACGCCATGCTGTTCCGGGCCTGCGCCGTTTATCATGGAAGCCCAGTTGGGACCGC
The DNA here is from genome assembly GCA_002746185.1 of Candidatus Hydrogenedentota bacterium. Taxonomy (GTDB): domain Bacteria; phylum Hydrogenedentota; class Hydrogenedentia; order Hydrogenedentales. The sequence continues at coordinate 26,021 of NVWG01000020.1, read as the reverse complement.
TGCTGGTGGGGAACACGCCTCGGGCATGGAGTGTGTAGGCACCTTCCTTCATAAGTTTATCCATAACAGGGGTATCGGCGTTACGGATGCCGTCCGGGCTCATGCCGTCGCATCCAATGAGAATTACATGGTTTATTTCCCCAAAAACACTGGCGGAAAAACTAAAGATGGCGAGCGCGGCCCATTTCCAGCCTTTGCTCTTACTGCCCAATCGAATCATCACATTGAATCCTTTTCGGTGGTTATAGTCGAATTTACACACTTTAGCCGATTGGGAGGCGACAGGCAACCTTCCAAACTAGATATCCTTGAGTGAATACACCTAATCGACGATTTTGAAAATATGTTGATAATATATGCGAAAGAGTGCATACTCATGAAGTAATAATGCGAATTCTATTGATAGCTATTTAAAACGCTATTTGTGGTATTTATAGGATTCTGGCAGTTGGTTAGCCGTGCATGTACGTATGGCTCCATAACAGAATCAGGCGAATTCCTTATACAGGAGGCAGTTTTCGATGGCAGTATTCGAATACAAGGTCGTTTTGAAATCCCGGGAAGATGCCGAGGAAAGAGGACTTGTCGTAGCACGGGATGAAACCGAAGCAGCACGAAAATTGAAGACGTATGATTTAGGGGGGGCTAAACTTAAACGAGTTACAGGGATTCAAGGGTTTATCAAAAAATTCAGAGCGAACATCAAATAACGCCCATTACTATCCGATACGTGGACGGGAATCGGTAGCGCCTGCATCGTCGAGCAACCGCAGCATTTCCTGCATGATTTCGTTGTATCGTAAAAACATACATTTATTGAACAAACTGCATTTATCACACTCTTTCAATTTCTCCTCATCTACCCGAAGGAAGTGCTTTTGCGTGCTGTTATTGTACGTAACACGCATGTTGGCCAATTCTCCAAAACATTCTTTTGCGGCCATGGTTGTTCACCTTTCGTTTATCCTCACCAGCACATCATAATTATAGCTTACTTTATACAGAAATTGTATATTCGTCAACAGGGATCGCAGCAGTCAATACATCCACCGTTTTAGCACCCGCCCGTTTCAACGCCCGGGCGCATTCAGCTGCTGTGCCTCCTGTAGTGACCACATCGTCCACCAGCAAAACTGTTCGCCCCTGGAAGTCTACATTTCGTGGTACAGCGAAGGCACCCGCCACGTTGTTCATGCGCTCCGCAGAATCCCGGAGCCGACTTTGAACCCGAGTCGGACGAATGCGGTGCAGATCGAGAGTAACGACGGCATTGGGGAATTCGCCTGCAACCTCCCGCGCCAGCAACTCCGCCTGATTAAATCCTCGCTCCCGCAGTCGCACTTTATGCAACGGCACCGGAACAATGTCAGTATAAAGTTCCACATCCATATTCAGTTCAACGAACTCCCGCATCAATTCACCAAGGGGTTTTGCCGCCAGTCGTTTATCATTAAATTTCAGTAACTTGATAGCTTCCGCAATGGCACCTGTATACACTGTTGCAGCATATACTCGACGATACGGTGGCGTTTCTTCTTCGCGGCACGTAACGCATTTCCCTTGCTCCACGGGTCCGAATCCAATGGCGCGAGGCTGGGGCGTACCGCATTGAATACATGCAGGGGGGTGAATACGGGGTACTAATTCCCAACATGTGGGGCAGNAAAAAATATTCTCCTCCGTCATCAGCCGCAACCCACACTCACGACAATATATGGGAAAAAGTAAATTTAATACTGTGCTGAACAATGACAAACCTCACTGTTTAAATCGCTGGTGCTTACCAAGGGCGTATCGCTTTACAGCGGCGACGGCCCCACATTGTATACGTAAGACTGCGAGGTTGATACATAGATACCACCGAACTGTTCGTATATAACTGGCGAATCGATCCGCCACGTTACAGTACGAGTAGCCTTCGCAGTGCAATCGACGACCCAATCGAAAGAGAAAATGGGTACATCCAAGGCCATGGGGAGCCCGTTACTTACTTCAATTCTATACGAGCCTGGTTCCTGTTCATAGACACGAAATGTACGTTTAGCCTGTCCAACACGCTTACTCGGTTTCACATTCATGGACACAACGGATACCGCCGGATCAACCTGAATTTCAAATTCTATCCGTCCAATTTTTGCAAACCCGGGACGTAGATGTATCGCTGTTCGCCCAGTATATATACCGTATTGTTTAACGGCAAAAGCAAGATTCGACATACTCAATTCTACTTTAGATGGTGGTGAGAATGTAAAAGCATCTTCCAGTATCCCTTCAACTTCATAGGAAGAAKTACCCACTCTCACATCCATAGGCTTGTTAACAAGACCACGGTTTCCTGCCGGTACAATTGCGATCATATTTTCAGAATTTAGCAGCGTTACTTCCGGTGATAATGCWGTACCGAAATATACGTTCATACCCGATGCTAAATTTCGCCCTTCGATTATTATAGAATCCCCGCCCTCAACAGGCGCTGTAGCCGGATTTACACTCTGGATGTAGGGGGAACCGGATTTAGGCAAGGGGCTCACATCGCTGCCGTCCCATATTCCATTTTGGTTGGTATCGGCATAAAGTGGATTCGTTTCTCCCGCTTCTGTCCTGCCGTTCATATTGATATCTTCCAGACCATCCCCCACCCCATCGTTGTCCGTGTCGTACCGATAAAAATCCGTCTCTCCCGGATCAACCCGGCCGTTTCCATTTATATCCTCGGCAGCATCTGACAGCCCATCACCATCCATATCCACTGCATCACGACCAGCGTCCACAAGCCACTCAAATAGATACTGCACAAATCGAACACCTGCTGCGTCAGCCACCATGGCATCACTCAACCAAGCTGCGGAAGATAAGTACAAAAACCGTCCCAGCCCGTAGTCCCGATATGCCATAAGCCCTGTTTCCGCATTCCCCAGCGATGACACCAGCAGATTRTTTTGTACSTTAGTGCGCACYARGCTYCCTTCMGGYACCCWATGGCCTTSMGGTACKGAAAATCCYGTYCTTAATCGRYGACCAGACAAYTYCARGGGCTYAGMKTTGAAAGGAAGTATATGCATCCCCAATGGCTCCAACCATCGGGCAACATTTTGAAATTCCTCTTCTGGCAGCGCTTCCCCAAGCCATACCACTACGCCTCCATTCACAATGTATTCCATAAGATGTTGTCGTGAAAGCACCCCGAGAGAAACCGAAGTAATTGGTACTATGACCACATCGTAGGCCGCCCAATCCATCCACTCATTATCGGAYGTTGTACTGTGGGAAATGGATAAAGGCGGCTGACTGAGTAGCTGTCTTATTTTAGAAAATGAATCTTTTTGGCCCATACTTTTTGGAATRCCGCCGCTGTTYACCCAAAGAATACGAGGAACGCTATCACGTTCGAMAARATCAGGCGCATCCAGGTACACCGTTGAGTAATTTTGTATAGCTTGTCCATCAGGCAATTTTATCGTACGCTCAATTTTTACGGCTCCACCCAATACAGGTACTCTCTCCGCAGACTCAGGGTATTGATACTCTAGCGTCAACCACTGATCGCCATTGCTGTCCTCATGATAGGTGGATTCCATATTTCCAGAAAGAGACGCTGCTATCTCGGCGACTTTGTAGTTGGCAAGACCACGGCCTGCCCAAAGGGTAGACCGATGTTTTCCAAATTGCTTATACGGAAGACGAATGCGGGGCGGAAAATGCGGCATGACATTTTCCCGACTAATTACGGCTTCGGGTTTTATGGATATGGGAATCATATCGACTACGCGGCCATGCTGAAATTGAACATGCTGGATTAGGGATCGTTCCAAACCGGCGGCTATATGAAGCCGCCCTCCTTCTCCTACCGCCAAGTACGATCCCGATTGGGCTAGTGCTGATATAGGAGCCTTGAATTCTAACGCTTTCCCCTGTAATTCTCCTTTTATATACGTAAGAACACGATTATTAACCCCTAGTGTTAAGCGTTCATCACGGGAGTCAAACACAGCCCTCATAGGATTCTGCACACCTGAAAACGAAAGGGAAAATGTTTTTTGCAGCGTTTCATTCAATACCGAAACTCTATAGACATACCCAAATTCACGAGCGGGATCGCGTAACAATACATAGCATTCGCTGTCCTCCCCGCCCACCAGAGGATGTTCATGAAATTCCGCACGCCCTTGTAAACGTATCGAACCGGGCAACCATCTATTTCCCTGGATATCAAACACTATCATCTGTGATGGAATGTCACCCGTCTCATCAAAATTATGTCCTGCAGTTAAAATATATACATGGCCRTTTGCGGYATCGGTGGACAAGGTTACTGGATGAAACCCCAGTCCTTTTTTATCGACGGGCAGATCTATACTTGGCAATACGGCCTTACGTTGATCCAATTCGCATAACTGCAAAGCATATTCACCCGAATCTGGACGACGTATCAAGACAACCAATTTTTGTGTATTGTGAAGTGGAATGACCTGAACGGGCTCACCCGCTAATGGTATCTTTTCCACCACGGAGTCTCTATGGAATGCGATATACCCACCTGATTCACTTACACCTACTGTCACGAGTTCCCAAAAAGGATTTTCAATTTCATCTGGGATAATGGAATAAACAATGTCCTCTGGGCGCTTCATCAATGGAATCGAAATGCTTGAAAATGGGGACAGAGAAAATGCGGAAAGCTGCGCCGCAACACCCATGCTATGCGTGCCGATCTGCCATTGAGTCTGCACTTGGATTTTCGACGATCCGGATTGATAGTGCAATGGCACCCTCAGACCTGTACCAGACAAGGGGACTGTAATCGAGGGTGTTTCATCGGTAGAACCCACGACATTAAGATAAAGGCTGCCGGGCTGATGCGTAACGGATTGCGTCTGTGTAACCACGRCCCAAGATGGAGGTGCCGGAATTTCTGAACCGGATGCGACCATGGCACACGCACCGCATACTMTCAAATAACCCCGTAATAGCTGCTTGAACGTAGTTCGCATACATCCTTTCGCGTACATTATTGAACTAATTGCATCCAGATTGGGTTCCGATTTGCACCCCACCGGGTTAGAAGAAATGCTTAATCGTCTTATGGTATGCTGGTACGCTATGCTAACACGAATTGTACGTGTTCAATAGCTCGGAGTAATAACAATGCAAAAAGCAGTATTATGTCTGGTTATGGGTATGAGCGTCATGGGATTGCTAGCAGGATGCATCCCCAGCGAACCCGTAGAAGAATACGAAGTCAATCCTGAATCCATTACTAAAACCCCGGAAGAAATGCTGGAAGAGTGGATGGCTTATGCTATTGCCCCCGATTTAGAAAATTCACAAAACATTCGACCTTTTACGCTGACAGATCAATTGGCAGCCACCAGTCCAACCGCGCTTGCTCCGTGCATAGAACTTCTGGGCAAACCTGATACCAGCCCTGATACAAAAGTATTCGTCCTGCAATGTGTCACCGTAAATATGACACCAGCGTATATCCCGTATATTAAACCATTGCTGAATCATGAAAACCCTGATACCCGTTCATGTGCTTATACGTTGCTGGGCGGCATTCTGGATCCTTCTATCCCTGGATTATTAGAGGCAGGATTGAAAGACGAAGTACAACGTGTAGCCTTTGCCGCACTATCCGGGTTGGCAATCCATAACATCGAGCCAGCACGTTCGGAGTTCATGGCCTCTTATTGGGATGAAGATACTACTGCTAATCAGCGACAAGAAATTCTCCGGGTAATTTTTAAAATGCCTACAGAAAATGAATTGAAAATCTTGWCTGATTTYATAAYGAATGMTGAMACSASCGNSRGAANKSKGYWKATGNTMGNCCNNATSANTTTTGRWCGSAWYKGWASRKAKSCRSWRRTWGWWRCRYKSCNRAAGARTRYWKARSTGNARTRCWRWCGNGGCRWRSAAWKWYRTYSKYGMRKSYSCKGWRKYRKTKWTNNNATTAGAGCGGGGAGCAGTCACTTCGGCCTGACTTTTTATTCCAACCATTGTAGAACGGGGGAGCCATAAATGGCAGCGATATGAAACAGAATTGGTTTAAAAAATGGATTCCGGCAATATCGGAACGTGAAACAATTCAACTTCAAAATAATGAAGGRCTCCATCTTATTGATTTTGACATGATGATAAAGGGCCATGTATACGAACGTCCCACAGGAAAAGTGCGGCAATGCGCTGTTACGGTTGATGGTGCTACACGCTTAGTCACCTCGGGGGATAAAGTTGACAAGGCCACGTATGATGCACTGGTATGCTTCAACGCCATCAAGCCCGTGCAACCTAAAAGTAAACAATCTGCAAAGGTTGCGGACTAATACATTTAACCCTTATTACTCGACTAAATCATTCATGATGTCGAATTCGAGCGAATCAAAAAAAATTCTCCTGACACTTTTTATACCATAATGGAGATTCTCGTCTAATGGCCATACTCGACCAGATTCAGCCGCGCACTACCGTAGCTTTTATCGTATTGCTGATACTGGGATCATTACTATGGCTTATTTTCAGTAACAATTTGGGGTTCTATCAAGTACCTACGTCGTCAATGGAACCCACCCTCATACCGGGTGATCGCCTTATTGCATTTTCTCAGAGCACATATCCTTCTGGCACTATCGTGGTGCTTCATGATAAGAACGACCCGGGTGCGTATTTGGTAAAACGTGTCGTCGCGCAAGGTGGAGAATCGGTGACCATCAACCGGGGAGCACTCTATATCAATGGAAAACAGATCGATGAACCGTATTTAAACGAACCTATAGGTTACCGGTTTGGGCCGCTGATCATCCCTCAAGGCCAGGTTTTTTTGCTGGGAGACAATCGTAATGCCAGCGAGGATGGTCACATTTGGAAACAGGGTACCCCTTTGGACTTGATCGTGGGTGCCGCGCGATATATATACTCCCCCGGAAGTCGGCGTACAWCGCTGGAAGACGAAACGGGTGTATTTATACATCCTTGATATAGCCCCTTATGCTTGGCCAAGTAATTCTGGTAGCATGGCATTGATACCTGTTTCCACTACACTCTTGGACTCACCTTTATGAAATTGTTAGACCGATATATAGCAAAAGAATTTAGTATGGTTTGGCTCAAAACCACCATTTCGCTTTTTGGGTTATTTATCCTAATTGATTTCATGACGGATATCCGGATTGTCGTATTGGAACAGGATATCCCCTGGAACATTGTCCTGTATTATTATATTCTGATTATTCCCAGACTGCTCAGTGAATACCAATTTGCAGCCATTGCAGTGTTGATATCCGGCCTACTTGTATTAGGCAAAATTGCACAACGCAGCGAATTGACAGCTATCCTAGCTGGCGGAGTAGGCCTGAAACGTATCGTCGTGGGCCCCGTGCTGATTTCGCTGCTTATTTCCATCGGTATGTTCGCTCTGGGTGAAACAGCAGCCCCWCGAACYGCCAAGAATATCGAGGAGATCGAATTRCGATTTTTTGGGAAAGGCCGYGAAAGTAAATTTTCMACCCGCTCTGGTGTTYTGTGGGCCAATYTGCCTGGCGGTTGGAAATGYGATATTCAGAAATTCAAYCGGGCGGCTTTAACGGGTGAAAATGTWTTGATGTACGTTRAAAARYCAGAGCAATATGAACAAGTGAAGGCGAAGCGAATTTATTGGCAGGAATCAAACCAGAAATGGATTGTGGAGGACGGCACTTGGGCGATTTTTTTCCCCAACGACGCGATGAGCCGGACAAGTCGGCGTATTACCCAGGAACCGGCACCGTTTGATGTCACGCCGGACGTGCTGATGACTCAGTATGTGAAAACAGATACCTTGTCAGCATCAGAACTGAATGTGCTCAGAAAAAAACATTCCTCTATGAGTACGACAGGGCGACGGCTCGCAGTAGATTTCTATGGGAAATTTGCTGAACCCATGCTTCCATTTGTCATTATCTGGTTGACGATTCCATTCTCCATACGCTTGGGCAGAGGAAGCCGTACCATGGGATTTGCTATTACCCTGGCTATAGGCCTGTCGTACCTAACGGTATTCTCCATTACCCAAACTCTTGGATATGCAGGCCAGATTACACCCTGGGCTGCAGCCACGTTAGCCAATGCCCTGTTTTTAGGTGCCGGGCTATTTCTCTTCAACCGGACACCTACGTAAGTCCTTTTAGACAAACTGGTTACAAAGGCCGTGTTGCCTTGATTCCACACCGATGGTAAACTTCCTATACGGGGGCGAAGTGCATCCGTATATGCTAGGGGGATTTACCGTATGAAAGTAGTATTCCATCTTTTCGTTGGACTCTGTGTAGTCGTTTTGACTGGCTGCGCCTCAAATGTCCAAAAACGTATTCCAGYTGGCTGGACCGTGCCCATGAATGATTTAGGCTTTGACGGCACGCTGGACCATTTGGCTGAACCCCATAATTGGGATGTGAAACAGGTCTCCAGCTATGATCGCACCGGCGGCAACGCCGATGATCGTGATGGCCACCAGGTCTATGACGGCGGTGTTGTATTGGCCGATCTGACTGGTCCGGGTATCGTCACACGTATCTGGTCCAAGAATCCGCATGGCACCTTGTACATCTATGTGGATGATATGGAACATCCCATTATCACCACGGAATTCAAGGACCTGTTTTCCGGGAATTTGGAATATTGGAGTCCCGGCTTTAACTTGTTTTCCCCGCCATTCACGGGTGAAACCAGTGGCGGATATTACTCCTATGTACCCATTCCATTTCGGGAACGATGCCGCATTATCGTGGCGACTGAAGAAGATACGCTGGGATATCAGGTCACCTATGCTGAGCTGCCGGAAGGCACTCCCATCGAATCGTTTCAGTTAACGCTGAGCCATGACGATGCAATCTATTTCCGAAATTGGAAAGATGAGTTGGAAGACACGAACTTTCGCTTCCACAATCGCAAGACGGAAACACTTCATCATTCACGCCACAAATACTGGCCAGCCAAGAACACGCTGGTATTGCCCATGGAAGGCCCTGGTGTAATTACGGAGCTGGAGATGGTAGTAGAATCCTATGAAAAAGAAATCATGGATAACACCTGGATCGCTATTTTCTTTGATGACCAGGAAGAACCCGGTGTACTGGCACCCATTGGCGATTTTTTCGGTGCTATGANCCACGATGTAGATGACTACGATACCGTTGTGCTGGGAAGGGATAAAGGACGTATGTGGTGCCGCTATCCCATGCCATTCAAAAAATCGGCCGAGATTCGATTCATTACCCTGTCTGATCAGATAGCTGATATCGAGTATTTCATCACATGGCGAAAAGGCCCCATTGAGAATCAGAATTACTTTTATGCACGATATAACAGCGGCGTTTCCATTCAAGGAGAGCCATTCAGAGTCGCTGAAATGAAAGGGAAAGGCCACATGGTGGGCGCGAGTATTGCGGCAGCYGATGGGGACTCCCTCACCTTCCTGGAAGGCGATGACACATTCACCATTGATGGTCGGTCGAAAGACGAACATCATGGCACAGGTACGGACGACTATTTCAATGCCGGATGGTATTTTTCTTCCGGCTCTGAAACGGCTCCTACCCATGCAGTGACGAGAAAATCGGCCAAATCGCCTACGGGCTTCTCGGCATTCCGAAGCCACTACAGCGATCCGGTTCCATTCAACAACTCGTTTGCGTTCGATCTGGAACACGGCCCGGAAAATAATCGTCCCGGCGTGGAATACTCCAGCGTGGTATATTGGTATCAACCCAACAGCCAGTCCGCGTTGTGGAATATACCCGAAATGTCAGGCCGCATGCTTCGCAACAAATAGAGGCTGCAACGTAATCTGTTCCGCCCTGGGGATCCTATCCCCAGGGCTTTTTTATTGCCCAGTCGTGTCTAATTCGTTTTACCCCTCCTCAAGGCTTGTGCTACTATCAACGTGCCGAATTTATTGGCGCAAGTACCAAAAAATGAGGCTCATTCGTTCAACATACAGTGGCTTTTACCTCTTGGAGCGATCTATGTACCGTTTACGAACTCTGTCCGGACTGACCCTATCCTTAACCCTCGTACTGGCGGCATGCGGCGGCCCTTCTCAACCTACCCCCGATGCCCCTCCTGATGGGCCATCCGAAATATCAACGCCTACCGCTTCCACATCCAATATCCCCCAGGAATGGACCCCTATTGAAGAACGGGACAAAGGCGACTGGATATACCAGAGTCTGGATGCGGAACCAGCTCATTTGAATAGACATCTGGATACCTCCGATGCGGAGGGTGCCAATATCATGAGTTTCATATTTGAGACGCTGCTGGATGTAGACCCGGAAACGCTTGATCTGATCCCGCATATTGCTACGTCGTGGGATATCTCCGAAGATAAAATGACGTACACTTTTCATTTGCGGGATGATGTGCATTTTTCCGATGGGGTGCCACTTACCGCTCATGATGTGAAGTTCACCTATGAACTTATCAGTAATCCTAAGAATGATACGATGTCTATCCGAAACTATCTGCAGGATATTGAATCAATAGAAGTTCTTGATGACTTCACCATTAAGTTTAAAGTGAATCGGGCATATTACCGCAACTTGCTGATGATGGGCGGAATAGAGATTTACCCGCGCCACATTTATACAGGTGATGATTTCAATAATCATCCTCGCAATCGAAGACCCATTGGTTCGGGTACGTATGTTTTTGAAAAATGGGATACGGGRCAGCAGATCGTTCTTRCGCGCARTGAGAACTATTGGGGACCCAAACARCCCATCGAAAAACGTATCTGGAAAGTAATCACCGACGACAATGCGGCWTTYCAGGCCTTGGARCGAGGCGAYACAGATACCTACCGGGTCAAGCCGGATGCCTGGACCCGCAAAGCCTCCAGGCCGGARTTTGTGGCYAAATTCAACAAATTCACTCCTGATTCCCCCATCCCCGGATTTTTCAGTCGCTACAATTACATCTCATGGAACATGCGTAAACCTCAATTCGAGGACAAGCGGGTACGTCAGGCGTTGTGCATGCTATTTGATCGTCAATTGGTTATTGATACGGTCTGGGCTGGATTGGGAACGGTTATAACTGGCCCCATGTATCAGARGACGTTGGAATACAATCAGGAACTTGATCCGTGGCCCTTCGACCCCAAGCGTGCCGCCGWGTTATTGAAAGAAGCAGGCTGGATAGATACAGACCGGGATGGCATTCTGGACAAAGATGGGGTGAAGTTTGAATTTGAAATCAGTTACGCATCCGGTGTGCAGGAATATGACCGGCTGAGTACGGTATACCAGGAAGAACTGAAGCGGGCAGGCATCAAACTGAAAATCAATCCGCTGGAGTGGGCTTCGTTTATCGAGCGCATCCACAATCGGAATTTCGATGCCTGTATGCTGGCGTGGTTGACACCCATCATGCACGACCCTTATCAACTCTGGCATTCCAGCCAGGCGGAAAATGGTTCCAACTATCCCGGCTTCAAAAACGCCGAAGTAGACGACATCTTACAAACCGCTCGTGAGACATTCGTTCGAGAAGACCGCATTAAAATGTATCACCGATTCCATGAGATTCTTCATGATGAACAGCCTTACTTATTTCTCTATTCTCGGCCCGGATTAGTAGCTTTCGATAAACGCATCCACGGGGTGATCGAACATAATTCAGGGATGGACCCTCGTGACTGGTGGGTACCTGCCAACATGCAGAAATATCAAATGTCGGTACAGTAGGAGATTCCGGATGAACTTGCTGACCCGATCTGCTTGGGGATGGACACTATCTGCCGTGGTGCTGGCTGGATGCGGCAGCCCTACGCCGACTTCGCCTACTGCTTCCGCTCCCACACCTAAGCTGTCTCAGGAAATCGTGCCCATGGCGGACCGCGATCTGGGCGATACGCTGGTCATCAGCCTTGACGCGGAACCGGCCCACCTAAACACCATACTGGACACGGGCGATGCGAACACCCGGTATATCAACTCCTTCATTTTCGATACGCTGCTGGCCATCGACATGGATACGTTGGACGTGAAACCGCGTCTGGCCACGAGCTGGGAAATTTCCGATGATAAAAAAACGTACACTTTCCATCTGAAAGAAAACGCTGTTTTCTCTGATGGGGTTCCGCTAACGGCCCACGACATCAAGTTTTCATGGGACCTGATCATGAACCCGGCCAACGACACGGCCAGCTTGCGCAATTATATGCAGGACATCGAGTCGGTTGATGTTCTGGACGATCACACTATCCGGTTCAACATGAGCAAAATTTATTTTCGCCACATTATTTCTCTGGGCACGGAACTGCAAATTCTCCCGAAACATATTTATGGAGGGCAGGACTTAAACAATCATCCCAACAACCGAAATCCTGTTGGGTCCGGCCCATACATTTTCGAAAAATGGGACACAGGTCAGCAGATCGTGCTGACCCGCAACGAAAACTACTGGGGTACCAAGCAGCCCATCGAAAAACGCATCTGGAAAATCATCGTCGACGACAACGCCGCTTTTCAGGCATTGGAGCGGGGCGATACGGACATGTATCGGGTTAAACCGGATGACTGGCTCCGCAAAGCGTCGCGTCCGGAGTTCGAAGCAAAATTCCATAAACTCACTCCCGATTCCCCCGTCCCCGGCTTCCTGAGTCGACTAAATTATATCGGCTGGAACATGCGGAAAGAACCGTTTAAAGACAAACGGGTACGTCAGGCGTTGTGTATGCTTTTTGATCGCGACCTGATCATTGAAACCGTTTGGGGTGGATTGGGCACGGTGGTTTCCGGCGACATCTATCACAAGGCGCCGGAGTATAATCAGAATGTGAAGCCTTGGCCTTTCGATCCGGAACGAGCCGCCAAATTGCTGGATGAAGCGGGCTGGGTGGATTCGGATAGAGACGGCATCCGAGACAAGAATGGGGTGAAGTTTTCTTTTGAGCTGAGCTATGCATCCGGTGTTCAGGAATACGACCGGCTGGGCACGGTGTATCAGGAAGAATTGAAACGGGCGGGYATMGAGATGARRYTGARYCCGCTSGARTGGGCATCGTTTCAGGAACGGGTACAGCGACGCACCTTTGATGCCTGTATGATGGCGTGGCTGCTGGATGTGGGRCCAGACCCGTATCAGCTGTGGCATTCGTCCCAGGCAGAAAAAGGGTCGAACTATCCGGGCTTCAAGAATGCCGAGGAGGATAAAATCCTGGAGGATGCGCGGCAGGAATTCGATCAGGCCAAGCGTATCAAATTATATCACCGTCATCATGAAATACTTCACGAGGAGCAACCGTATCTGTTCCTCTATGCGCGCCCCGGTCTTATCGCCGTCCACAATCGATTCCAGGGCGTGGTTGAACACACGGGCGGACTTGATCCGCTGGAATGGTGGGTGCCCACCGCTCTACAGAAATATCCATAAATACGAGAAAATTACCACGTAGTGAAAGCCTATATACTTCGCAGATTGCTCCTGATTATCCCGACYTTTATCGGGATCAGCATCATCACGTTTGCCYTGGTKCARTTRTCKCCAGGCAACCCGGCYTTCCTCAAACTGCARKCCATGCAGGGTGCYATGGGYACRGACGTYATCCCGGARGAAATCATCCAGCAGACCATGGAACTGTACGGGCTGGACAAACCCCTGCCCGAACGGTACGCACTGTGGATGTGGCGACTGTTGCGTCTGGATTTTGGCGACTCCTACAAGGATCATCGTCCCGTGACCGAACGTATCATGGAGGCGTTGCCGATCACACTCCAGCTCAATTTCATTTCGCTCTTCCTCATCTTCGCCATATCCATTCCGGTGGGTATTTTTTCTGCTACACATCAATTTACGAAACGAGACAGTTTCATCACGCTGATCTTGTTCATCCTATATAGCCTGCCCAGTTTCTGGGTGGCTATGCTGCTCATGTATTTTCTGGGCGGCGGCGGCGGATCACACTCCCTGCAGGAAATCTTTATAAACCTGTTCACTCGTATAGGCATTGCCGATTGGGGCGCGGTGAAATGGACCTTGGAACATATCCTCCATTTCAGCTGGTTCCCCATCTACGGTTTTGGCACGGCTGGATCGGACGATTGGCCTTTCCACAAGTGGCTGCTGGATCGTCTGTGGCATTACTGCTTACCRGTATTTTGCCTGACCTACGGGGGYTTCGCTACGATTTCCCGCTACGCCCGRGCTGGTATGATCGAGGTCGTTCGGCAAGACTATATTCGCACGGCTCGGGCTTATGGTTTTTCGGAGCGCACGGTGATCATGAAATATGCGCTGCGCAATTCCCTCATACCCATCCTCACTCTTCTGGGTACGCTCATCCCCGCCATGATCGGCGGCAGTGTCATTATTGAGAGTATTTTCTCTATCCCCGGTATGGGACGCYTATTTTACGAATCCATTTTGGCTCGGGATTACCCCATGGTGATGGGTATTTTCTCATTCACCGCTATGCTGACCCTGTTCGGACTATTGGTATCGGATATTACCTACGCCATTGTCGATCCACGGATAAAATTCGAATGAGCGATACGACTCCCAAAAAGAAAATGCGGCAAAGTTACTGGGCCATTGTGTTCCGTCAGTTCCGACGTAACAAACTGGCGGTGGCGGCATCAGTCGTATTGGTACTCTTATTTGGTATTGCTATTTTCGCGCCGTTTCTGGCTGGAGAAAAGCCCATCTACCTGGAAATGGACGGGGAAACCTATTGGCTTCCCAATCTCTTTAAGTACGAAGATTTAGTGAGTATGCAGTTCGACCGTTGGGAGCCTGGGGAAAACGACCGGGCAGTCTACGCCTGGATCCCCCATGCGCCGGAACGATCCAATTTACGAAACCGTTTACAAGGCCCCAGTGCCGATCACCTGCTAGGAACGGACGACCGGGGTCGGGATATCTTGAGCCGTCTCATCTGGGGTACACAGATTTCCATGTCCGTTGGATTCATGGCGGTAGGTGTAGCCATTTTCATGGGTGTTATCATGGGAGCCGCCGCCGGATTCTACGGCGGTAAAGTAGATATGGTGATCCTGCGCATCATCGAAATCATGCTGTGTTTCCCCAGCCTTATTCTTATCCTGGCGCTCATCGCGTACCTGGGTCGGAGTATCTGGATCATTATGCTGGTCATCGGTATCATCGGCTCTCCCGATGTAGCGCGCCTCGTGCGGGGTGAATACTTGAAACTCCGGAGCAGCGATTTTGCCACCGCCGCCAAGGCCACCGGACTGTCAGATATCCGTATCATGTTCCGCCATATTCTGCCCAACGCCATGGCTCCGGTATTGGTGAACGCTACATTCGGCGTGGCTGGAGCTATCCTCACCGAGTCCGCGTTAAGTTTTCTTGGCCTGGGCGTGCGGCCTCCCACGGCGAGCTGGGGCGAGATCCTGTCACAGTCCAAGGCTTACGTGGACTACGCATGGTGGCTGGTCGTGTTCCCCGGATTCGCCATCTTCATTACCGTAACGGCCTTCAATCTGGTAGGCGAAGGGCTCCGCGATGCCATGGATCCAAAACTCCGGCAGTAGACTTTCAATTCTCACACTGCATTGAATCACGCAGAAAGACATGGGAGGCGCAAACCATAGGAGGAGCACTTTACGATAACGTCTGAGCCTATCCTCCCCGCTCGGGGCATGGGCGTCTCGCCCATGAGTGAAATAAAATCACAGGCGGAACGCCTGTGTTCAATTCTTCGACCACGAATCTGCACCAGTTGCCCTCGCGCCAACAGCATCGCAGTCATCTCCGTTTCGGCATTCGGTGACTACGCCCTTTCCCCGAATTGCTTCTCCGCCTCGTCCCGATGCGCATGCGATAGACAGGACGTAATCAGATTCCCCTTGCTGAATAGCCCGAATGTCATGTATGCCATGGCATCTTCTTTACCCAGCATGACTTTGGTCACGGCCTTACTGGACAATCCTTTGGWCTGCAATTCCAGCGCACGGTCACGCAATTCCACCAGATAATTCCATTTACTCCGCAGATGATCCTTCCCATCGTGCAGCACACCTCGATGGGAACACAGGAGAGTATCGAAGGGCTGCTCCAGTAGAAAAGCCAGGCTGCCAATCTGCTGATGGACGTTCTCGTCGTATCGAAAATACTTTGTATTGCGTGCAATATACACGTCACCAGAGAAAAGCCATCCCCGATTGGGCTCCAAATAGCAGGTCATGTCGTGAGAGTGGCCGGGCGCGTGAAGGGTTTTTAGAACGATTCCGTCGGCTACGGGCACATCGTCTGGCACGGCCTGTGCCTCATACGGCCCCGGCTTACCCCAGGTGCGCTTCTGCATGAAGGTTATCTTGAACCCGTTGCGAATATCGTCCAGCCCCGACGGCGGAACCAGCACCGGCGCATTCGTAGCCGCAGCCGCGCGTCCGCCGTTGCCGCTGTGATCCTCGTGGTGGTGGGTGATAATGATCTTGTCCGTTTCCCGCTCTTCCAGGAAACGCTTTACGTCGGGCCATTGGTTAGGAGGCCCCGTATCGATAATGGTTTTACCCAGACGATAAACGATACAGGTGGTGTTCAGGGCCTTGTTGGTCTTGCCGACGCGAACCCCTTCCACACCTTCATAATCTATACGCTCAAAAACGGCCATGGATTATTGTCTACTTCTTCACTAATTTGTAAATCGCGTCTTCCACGTCCGAAGCCACATACACATCGCCGTTATCCGCCACGGCAATACCCGACGTACCGCCCATGGGAGGCATGCCCGGCGCCATCTGCATCCCTATAGGCAGATTGGAGGCCAGCACGGTAATTGCACCCGATTTCGGATTGATGGACACGGCGCGTTTGGCTCCGGTCTCTGCCACATAAATTGTACCGTCGGTTCCCACGTCGATGCCTTCGGGATGATCAAGTCCGGAAGCCACCACTGTCTTGTCTCCCGATACCAGGTCAACCTTCACCACTTCGCCCTTGGCGTATAACGTGACATAGACTTCATTCTCCCCGGCCCAGGACATGGCTACTGGTGTAGTCAATCCTCGCACTATGGTGGCGGGCTTCGTATCGCCGTCTAAATGCAGGATGCTGCCCGTGAACATCTGTAACAACAGTAAGGTACCGTCAGGACGTTCCAGCACATCAAATGCAGTGGGCAGATCGTGATAGGTATGAAGAATTTCTCCGGTTTGGGCATCCAGTGTTTGCACGGCGCTGTTGAAGAAGCTGGCTTGGTGCACATATTTTTCGGTAGCCGTGATCCCGTTGGAGTATTCCAGTTCACTGCCGCCGATCCGTGCCAGGCTGGTGACCTTTTTTGTAGACAGATCAACTGACCGCATGGCGAAGGTATCGGAAATGTACAGGGTGTTTCCATGAATATCGATGTCCATCGGCAAAGCCAGAGCACTTTCCTTCAYGGTACGCGCCGCGCCCGTTTTTGTATCGATCTGATAGACGGCATTTTCCGCCATCACCGTGACAAATAATTCGTCCTTCGAATTAAATGCCAAGTTATCCATGGCGGTCTTGAACTCGGAAATTACCGTCTTTTCGCGCGTGGCAGTATCAACCTTATAAATGTTTCCGGAACCCGTATCCACAACGAACAATTCGTTTTTCGAGTTGAAATTCACGGCTGCGGGAATGATAAACCCATCTGCTACAACCGTTAATTCGGCTGTATCCACATCCACTTTTACCACCTGGCCTTTGAACCACAGGGGGCCGTACAACAAACCATCGGGACCAAAATCGAACCCRTYSAGYCCGCCCATGTCCTCCATGATTTTTCGTGCAGGCTTTTTCCCGGCAGGATCAATCTCATACAGTGCATCGCCCAGGAATACCTGTGTGGCAAAGAGGCGTCCGTCTTCNTTGAGCGCGATGGAATTGATGCCCGTCAGCCCGGATGCCAGCTCCCGAACAGGATCATCACCTTTGCGGGCGTGAACTTTTCCGAGCATGAAGGATGTCCAGTACAACGTGCCGTCTGCCCCCACTTCGATGTCATCCGCCATACCCACGGACGGCCCTTCCCACACTTCACTGGCGCCTGTAGCGGGGTCGATGCGATAAATGGACTGGCCCACCACGCTGCCCACGTAGATGCGATCTTCATCGTCAAAGGCGATACCGTGTATTCCATGGAAGCCATGGCCCGGAATAAATACTTCGGCGCGATGCGTGTCGGCGAAAATTGGGAACGCAGCTATCGTGGTGATGACTGCGGCGGTTAATACGTGAATTGTTCTCATTCAACTACCCTCTCGTCTGATTGAGTGAAGTTCACAGTGTATCAAAAAGTCGAAGCGGGAAAATAAAAAAGCCGGGACGCGATAACCACGTCCCGGCTCAACATTAAGATTGAGATATGTACTACGAAGAAGCATCCAGATTAGCGGCAACCACATCCCAGTTCACCACATCCCAGAATGCCTTCAAGTAATCCGGGCGACGGTTCTGGTAGTTCAGGTAATAAGCATGTTCCCACACGTCACAACCTAGAATGGGACACGCGCCATCCATGATAGGGGAGTCCTGATTTCCCGTGCTGCACACGCTCAGTTTTCCGCCTTTGGATACCAGCCAGGCCCAGCCGCTGCCGAATCGGGTCATGCCGGCATTTTCGAAGGCCTYTTTGAAGGCATCGACACTTCCGCAYGCTTCGTTKATGGCTGCTTCGAGAGCGCCGGAAGGAGCGGATGCACCACCGGGAGCGAGAATACGCCAAAAAAGCGAGTGGTTAGCGTGACCGCCGCCATTGTTAATAACCGCCTGACGTTTATCATCCGGCACAATACTCAGGTCGGACAACAGTGCTTCTATGCTTTTACCGCCTACGTCCACGCCTTCCAGTGCGGCGTTTACTTTGCTTACATAGGCCTGGTGATGCTTGCCATGGTGAATCTCCATGGTCGCTTTATCAATATGAGGTTCCAGCGCGTCATGTGCGAAACCCAGTTCGGGTAAAGTGTAGGCCATCTCAATTTCTCCTTCTCTGTAGAGCGTGTTTTAGTCCGTTTTGAATTCTAACACTTTCGTCGAACCATTCATTTCCGTTGGAAAGAATCATTATAAATAGAATCGAAGCACCATTCCAGCCTAATTAAATTAGCGGTAAAGGAAAATTGGTAATATCCCGTCCCCTATCCGTAGGATAACCCCTTGTCCCGTTTGGAGAATACGTATGAACCGTCCCCTGGTCCTGGTCGCTACGGCTTGCATCGTCGGTATGCTGCTGGGACTCACGGGTCTCTTGTCCGGGATTGTGATCCCAATTATATTGGTGTTGACCGGACTCATTATGGTGACCGGGGCACGACGTTGGCCGCTTTGGGCCACTCCTGGAATCGTGTTATTGTTTTTAGGGGCGGGAGCCTTGAACTGGAACGCCCGTCACGTTCAGGAAGTCGGCGATCCCCTGCTTCGCCACGTCCTCCAACAGCCGGAAGACACGGTCTATACCCTGGAAGGTACTGTTGAGAAACCGGACATTTTGCTGGACTCCGGCAACTACCTCCAGTTCACATTGCGGGCTGATACGTTGCTCCGGGATGGACAATCAACTCCGCTGCGCGGCGGTGTACTGGTTCGGTGGCAGAAAACCAGTGACCCGGTTTTTCACGGGGAGCGAGTACAGGTAACAGGACAGATGGACGCGACGCTGGGTCGGGTCAACCATGGATTCCGCAGCGTAGAGGCGTATCGACGCAATCAGGATGTCCATACCCTGATTCGAGTCTACGGCGACGATGCTGTCCAGCACATTCAAGCGGCTTCTTCATTTTCGCCAGCTCATTTAGCATCCCGATTTCGTCACATTCTGGCTGCACGGCTGGAGCAGGCCGTACCGGAAGATGCCCTGCCATTTATACTCACGGTATGGCTGGGGGATCGTCGTCGGATTCAAGAGAACACCTACTCAACATTCATCGAATCGGGCACGGCACACATTCTTGCTGTGTCCGGCTTACACATGGGGATCGTATTCGTATCCGTCAGCTACATGCTGGGATTGTTCATACGTCGACCTCGACTGCGCAATGTACTCGTCATGACTGTTATTTTCTTTTTCGCATTTATGGCCGGCACCCGCGTATCCAGTATGCGGGCGGCGATCATGATAGCGCTATACCTGATGGCGGAGATACTGGACCGAGAACCGGACGCTCCTACTGCCCTGAGTATCGCCGCGATAATTTTCACCCTCCACGATCCCGACGTGCTGCGCGATCCGGGATTCCAACTCTCTTTTGCCAGTATCGCTTCATTGTTGTTGTTTCGAGCCCCTTTGTCAGAACGCCTCTATCGTCTTCCGGGCATATTCCGCGATGGATTATCYKCCACAKTRGCYGTCCAGATAGTCCCATTTCCATTAGCTATCACACTTTTTCATGTATTTCCCGTCATCGGCATTATCATTAACCTACTGGTAATCCCCCTGCTAGGCGTTATCCTGTGGCTTGCCTTCCTCACTTCCGCCACCGCTTTTATTTTACCTGGGGCGGCACCTCTCTTTGGTCACGCTGCCGCCCCTTTCATTTATTTTATAGCTCAATTCACCCAATACGCCGCAGACTTTCCCTATGGACACATCTATCTCACCTCTCCGACAATCTGGGCTATATTGGTTTATTTCTGCGCAGCCGCTTGCCTTTGGGTGGCCCTTACCCGACAGCTCCATCGTTTCCGATACTACCTTGCAGCGGGAGGACTGATCCTGTTGATGCCTTTTTTTTGGAAACCCTGGTCCACCCCTGCCGAAGCAACATTCCTCGATGTAGGCCATGGTGATGCAGCAGTGATTCGTACACCCGAAGGACAGACGTGGCTGGTAGACACAGGGGACAACAACGAATTCGTGGATACGGGTCGTCGGGTCATTGCCCCCTACCTGTGGGCCAACCATATATCGCGGCTGGATGCTATCTTTTTGTCCCATCCCGATCGGGATCACATGGGCGGTACACCCTACATTCTCGAACATTTCACCGTAGGAGTTTTGTATCTGGGGCCAACCTCTTTTGATACTCCGCTGGAAAATGAGATCCTCGCGATCTGTGAACAACGAGGCATCCCGGTTCTACGCCTCAAACAGGGAGACGTTCTTAGTTTAGACGATACGAAACTTACAGTGYTGTATCCCACTGTCAACGGTATGGCAGGTGCTTCTGACAATGACCAGTCGCTGGTTTTTCAGGTATCGTGGCCCGGTATGGATCTGTTATTCACAGGAGACATCGAGAAGGCGGGTGAAGCCGCTGTAACAAAACTGGTTAATCCGGTCGGGATGGTGAAGGTGSCCCACCATGGGTCGGCCACATCCAGCAGTCCAGCCTTTGTGCAGGCAACACGGCCCAGCATTGCCGTGGTGTCGGTGGGGAGACGCGGACGACGTTCCGTAGTGCGTCAGGAAGTGCTGGATCGCTGGGAAGCCGTTGGCGCTCAGGTCTATCGTACGGATCGAATGGGCAGTATTCGTGTGCAGACAGGGCCCGACGGCCTGGAAATCTCCCAAGCCCGTGTGGATAAAGGGTTTCCGGTACGTAAAAAGATGGCGAATTAGTACGCAAAATTCCCAAATATATGGTAAAAATAAACTATGAGTCTATTGGAAATTATAGTAACGCCCATTCTTTTTGGAACCGCTGTTTGGGGCTGCACTCGCTTCCTGATGCACCGTACGCACCGGGACGCGGAGAAATGGCTGAAGCGCCGTATTCGCCGTGAGTCCAAGATTCATCCCCGACCCGTACAACTGCGCATGCCTCTCAGCGAAGCCGCCGTTGTCGAGTAGATATCATCCTGTTCCATTAGGCACCTTCTTCTATCCTGCGGTATAATTCCGGCTCGACTTCCATCTACGATTGGGCTCCATGACCGCATTCCGATCCTATACTCGTTTAACCCTTGTCGTCGCGTGGGTACTCTTTATGTTTTCCTTGCGATTGTGCGCACTACCTCTTCAATGGATAGCGCCTGCTTCTGCTCAACGTATTCGCCMGWSKRKWWTYCRKRMMSSMKCWRMRSRWSKAWKAWRRTTTCNSGSYMKSSSCRKSMRGMKYGTCGGCGATCCTCCGAAACCTCCCTTCTATCTCATCTGCAATCATCTCAGCTTTCTGGACGTGTTTCTATTGGCTTCTCAGTTGGGGTGCGTGTTTGTCTCCAAGGCGGATTTGGCGCAGTGGCCTGTATTCGGATTCATTGCGCGACAAATGAACACCCTTTTTATTGACCGGGAAAAAATTAGGGACACAGCGCGGGTAAACGATGAAATCAAGGAGGTCATGCAGCAGGATGTGGGCATTGTCATCTTCCCGGAAAGCATCGTATCTCAGGAAAATCGAATACTCCCCTTCAAACCTGCGCTCCTCCAGCCTGCGGTGGATTTARATACGCCCGTGCATTACGCATGCATTCATTACGAAACCCCAGACGGGTCTCCACCAGCCAGCGAAGTGGCTAATTGGCGGGACGGCGTGAGCTTTATAAATCATTTCCTGCGTCTGGCGGCATTACCGTACTACACCGCCACGCTGACCTTCGGCTCTGCTCCCATATCAGGAACGAATCGCAAACAGCTTGCTGAGGATCTGCACCATGCKGTATCCGATTTATACATTCCGYTGAAATAAKSCCCTTCGGCACCATGTTTTATGTTATAACCGTTATGCTAAAGAAGGACGCACTCCGGAGGTAACACCTTGAGCGATTCCACTCTTTCCGCTGAGCTTCAAACCAATATGGCAGGCCATGTGTGGGCCAAACAGGAAATACTATCCCTGACGAATGAACTTTCCGAAGAGCAGTTCAACTGGAGACCTGAAGACGGTGCGTGGTCGGTGGCGGAATGCATTGACCACCTTTTGTCCGTGGGAGAAGCCATGACTCCGCTCATGAATTCAAGTATTGCCGATGCCCGAGAAAAGGGAATCACTGGGGATGGTCCTTTCTCTTATGGGTTTCTGGGTAACAAATTTATTCAGGCGGCGGGTGAACAGAAAAATCCAGGCAAGGGTAAAGTGAAATCGCCGAAGCTATATGTGCCGGAATCCGATCATGAAAAAGATTCACTGGTCGCACGTTTTACCCAACTTCAGGATGACCTCATCGCGTGTAATCGAGATGCCAGAGGTATTAATCTGAAACGCGTCAAGATCACCTCCCCTGCTATACGTATCTTCCGAATCAGCCTGGGCCAATGGCTCATCATGCTGCCGAACCACCAGAAACGTCATTTTCAGCAGGCGCGGCGGGTTCTGGAAAAAATGCCGAACCTTTCATAAACCTGCGACAAACCTTTTCCTCTCCGACTCAAGTTGAAAAGGATTTCATCGGTGCGAGATGTGGCGCCCCTTTAATTCGTGGTCGCGAGGGTGAAGAGATTGCCGCGTCCGGCTTCGCCGTCCTCGCAAAGACACAGAAACGATGTCATTGCGAACGTAGCGGAGCGAAGTGCGGCAATCTCATCACCCCGAAGACTGGTCTTTCTCTCTCAAACTTATGAAAAGCTAATTAAGGCGCGATAGCATATAGGGTTTGCTCCTCGCCCTTCAGCACTGGCATCAGATCCACAGGCGTTCCGTTGGGTGACAACACGTAGTTGAAATCGTAGACCTCGCCCAACATCTCCCACTCCGCGTTCGTCCGGTTTACCCACGTTTCGTGCCACACCATGGGCTGATTCGGCACAGTACCGTCCAACGATTCGCCATAGGCGATCCCGTAGATCTCCTTGAGAATTTTTTGGATGGACGGCGCAAACTGCCACGTATAAATCGCCATGGATCCGGTCTGCCAATGAGACATGACCGGGTGACCTGTTCGAGCTTGAAGAAATGCGTTGAAGTTGTTGCCCACAATCATGGCATGGGGCGCGCCCACTTCATCAAGGTATTCTTTCACCTCTCGATCAAAACCCGATTGAGCCAATTTCACATCAAAACCCTTCCGAGGAGGGGCATCACGAAAATGAAACTGCTGCACCAATACCAACAATAGTCCAAGTGCGCATGCCGCTGGCATTACTTTATCGATGTTTATGGAAAATGCCGTACTAATTTTCTTCCATTCCAGCATTGCCCCTAAAATTATTCCGCCAATCAAGCAGACCACTGCGAATTGATGAACATTATACAACCAAAACATACATGTCAACACAACGATGCTCCACAGACCCAAGACTTTTGGCGTTTCTCTCATTTGCCAAGCCAATCGTGCGGTTACTACACCAACAAGCATCAACATCAACCACATTCCGTCGGAAAAATATCGTGTATAAAAACTCCCTGCCCAGATTTGAGATAAGAATGGAGTGAGAAGCATGAATATCAATGCTCCAAATATCATTAACGAACCCATCAGAGAATGGGTGTTTTTTGAATTATCATCGCTTGAAAGTATTCCCACTATGCATGCCAGCAGCACGAATGGCACCATGTTCGCCAGCCGATAGGGAATCCACGCGATGAAGAGATAAGGAATATCAGGCCCCATCATCGTATGCAGTCCCATGGCAATCCATACCGCTGAGGCGGTAGCGAAACAGAACGCGAACAGCCAGGTGTATACGTTGTTGAAAGACGTTTCGCGTGTTTTAACCCACGCTGCGCTACCAGTCACCATCATCCCTAACGCCAACCCAATCTGGCTGGCCAGAAAATCGTGCAGTCCGCCCCGAATAGAGGTGTGATACCACACTTCTTTGTAGTTTCGCCAGATGGACAGGGCGTCGGCATCTGAAAAATACGCACCATCGGTTGGTGCCGGGGCATTCAATATTCGCTGCACAATGAAAAGCAACACACATATACTCAACCCCGCTGCACCATACCACCACGCACTCGTTATACCTTTTCTATCTCCTTGGAAATACTGCCAGACCAGACACGTAACCCCCATCACGAATACTGGAGGATACTGACCCAGATGAATCACGGGCATGGTCGCTAAAAAGAACAGACCCGTTCGCCATTGTTTCGTCGCCAGAGCATATACCGCCAACAACGCCCACCCTGAACCGATGGGACCATTGGAAAAAGCATGAGGCCAAACCGACAGCGGATAACTGGTCTCGAACGGAGTGAGTATATTCTGCAACGCTAAAATCACGGCAGCTCCACCCCAGACCACACTTCGGCTCAAATACGTTGTCAACAAAAAGAGAGGTGTAATAGTAATGAAGAGATACAACACGTTTCGGAAATAGGACAGAAAGCTCAGCGTGGGAATAATTTTATATACCAGCGCGGAAAGATAATGCTGAACAGAATACACCCCCCAGACATACCGATAATGCGGGTGATCATGAGGATACACCACGTCCCCAGTCATGATCTGCGCCCACTCGTGGGTTTCGTCCCAACGAATCCCCCGCACCAGCACAGCCACGAGACAGAACAACAGCCAGAACAACAAGCTGTACTGTATCCGACGATCTGTCAGGGTGTATGCACGATTTTCGGTATGAGACTCGGCTTGGGTCAACGCCTTTATTCCATCTGTGTTTTTGGATTACACTGGTCGTCTTTCATTGGCTTCACACCTTATCACATCCGGAAAGACAACCATGAACGCAGCAGAGTTTACGCGGGACAGTATCCAGAAATACGGCGAGATCGTTGCCTATCAATATCAGGGTCGGGAATGGACTAACGTAGAGCACGATGCCTATGCCTCACGGCTCGCGACGGTGTTGTTGGAGAAAGGCGTACAGCAGGGCGACCGGGTTCCCGTCATCATGCCCAACTGTCCAGAAGTGCTGGCATGTTTTCAAGCGATTTGGAAAATCGGAGCGGTTATTGTGCCCACCACACCGCAGCTGAGCCCACGGGAAGTAGCCTATGTATTGGATCATTCCGATGCGAAACTGGCTATTACTTCACCCGAGATTGCCGGGAAAATTCTGGAAGCCGCGAAGGAAGCCTCACGCGTGGAAGCGATTTACACTATCGGCGAAAGCGATGCAGACCAGGTCGAAAATATTGCTTCGGACATCGACGCGGCGGAACCGTTTAAGACTATCGCTGATACCGCCGATGACGACATGGCCT
>NVWG01000202.1 GCA_002746185.1 Candidatus Hydrogenedentota bacterium | reverse complement strand
GTAACAGTTTAGCCCCACGTCATGGTGAACATATTTCCAAAGAGCTTTTAGGGAGTAACATTTTGTCGCGCTAATTTCTAATTACGACTCCGCTTATTTCTGCCGTGTTACCCGGGTGTAGCGTATGGAGTTAAGCTTACCGTCACGCCAGAGTTCCGTTTCGGATTCCATGGTATTTTCGTCGATAAATTTTAACCATCCGCTGTGAACGTGACCGTCTTCGTTCACGTCCATGTTTGTGCCGTAGGCGAAGTCAAAATTGATGACGCCTTTTTCGGTCACGGGAGAGAATTTCATAGTAGGCTGATTTCCTACAGCGCAATAGTGCGTGTGGATAAGTGCATCCGGGCTGTCCTGATGATACATGCTCACCATTTCCATGGGGGTTCCTTCCAGAAAAGTCGCCATGATAGAGGACCCGTTTGCGATGGTTCGATACGTGACTTTCGCGTCTGATTTCGTACCTTCGTCTTTCGTTTTACCCACGGGCACCACGTTGGATTCCCCGGTCCATGTACCCTCCAGATTCAGCATAGCTTTATATGCGGAATCGGCAGTAAACACCTCTTTGGGTGCGTTCGTTTCGGCGGCCCAAACGGATGCGGTAAGTGTGAGTGTGAAAATGGTGATCCAATGGTGTGTACGAATATGCATAATCTGTCTCCCGTTGAAATACGTTTTCCTATGCTCGCCCCGCACCCTTGCTCTCCAGCCTATCACACAACAGGCAGAATCACCATAGGCACAAAAAAGCGAAGACACTCATCAGAGTGCCTTCGCAACGTGTCGCTATGGTAGAGGAATTATTTAATGCCTGCTTTTTTCCGCAGGGCCGCTGCCTGATCGGTATCTTCCCATTTCCAGCCTTTACGACCGAAATGACCGTAAGCGGCAGTTTTTCGATATTGCGCTTTCTTCAGCTGAAGTTTTTTGAGGATAGCGGCTGGACGACAGTCGAAATGGCTGGTTACGATATCGGAAAGGGCGTTATCGTCGATAACCCCTGTACCGAAAGTATCTACGTTGATGGAGACAGGCTGGGAAACGCCGATAGCGTAGGCAAGTTGTACTTCACAGCGCGTTGCCAGCTTGGCAGCCACTACGTTCTTGGCCATGTACCGCGCCATGTATGCTGCGGAGCGATCCACTTTGGATGGGTCCTTACCGCTGAATGCGCCGCCGCCGTGACGACCCATACCGCCGTAGGTGTCCACGATGATCTTACGACCTGTGAGACCGCAATCGCCTACGGGACCGCCTACTACAAAATTTCCAGTAGGATTGATGTGGTAGTTAATTTTCCCTTTAACATATTTCTTGGGAAGGATAGGCTTGATGACTTTATTGATAATTTCACTGCGAATTTTTTTGTGGGATATATTCGGGGAATGCTGATTGGAAATAACAATACTATCGATACGCACCGGCTTGTCATTTATGTATTCTACTGTTACCTGAGATTTACCGTCAGGTTGAAGCCAAGGCAAGGTGCCGTTCTTGCGCAGTTTGGAAAGTTGTATGCCCAGTTTGTGAGCCAGGTCGATAGGCAATGGCATAAGCGAAGGGGTTTCGTTGCAGGCATAACCGAACATCATGCCCTGATCGCCTGCGCCCTGTTCTTTGTCAATTCCGCCGCCTACGTTCACCCCTTGGGCGATGTCCGGAGACTGTTCGTCCAGAGAGACAAGCACGGCACAGGTATCGCAGTCGAATCCCGAGTCGCCGCCAGTGTATCCAATTTCACGCAGCGTTTTACGTACGACAGTTGGAATATCCACATAGGCTTTGGTGGTAACCTCACCTGCGATAACAACCATGCCCGTAGTAATCATCGTTTCACATGCCACACGCGAGTTTTTGTCCTGCGCCAGCATGGCATCAAGGATTGCATCGGAAATCTGGTCAGCCACTTTATCCGGATGGCCTTCCGTCACCGACTCAGAAGTAAAAAGGACACCACGATCTTTAACACTCATAATTTTCTCCCTGGGTTAAAACGAATTGGATATAAATAGCAAGGATGAATTACCCCTTACCGGAATAATCAGTTGAAAGGTGGTTGATGTCCAGCCGGAATCCAGGCCCCATGGTGCTGCTGAGAGTGCAGCTTTTCATATAGGTACCCTTGGCGGCGGAAGGACGAGCTTTCATAACCGATTCAATAACGGATCCAGCGTTCTCCCTGATCTGCTCAGGAGAAAATGATGCCTTACCGACGGGCACATGGATATTGGCATTCTTATCTACACGATAGTCGATCTTACCTTTACGAATTTCGCCCACGGCTTTGCTTACGTCCGCCGTAACGGTACCAGCTTTCGGACTGGGCATCAGGCCACGCGGTCCAAGTACACGACCCAGTTTCCCTACCTGGCCCATCATATCGGGCGTAGCAACAAGAGCATCGAAATCAGTCCAGCCGCCGCTAATTTTCTCGGCCAGCTCTGCGCCGCCTACTTCGGCAGCACCAGCATCTTTGGCATCTTGAATGTGCTGATCGGATTTACAGATAACGATGACCTTCACGTCTTTCCCTGTTCCGTGAGGGAGGGATACGGAGCCGCGAACCATCTGCTCGGCGTGACGTGGATCAACGCCCAGATAAAAAGCGAGATCAATGGATTCATCGAATTTGGCTGTGGCGCAGCTTTTTACTCCTTCGGCAGCTTCGGGGAGGGTGTATCGCTTATCAATGTCGATTTTGGATGCATTGGCAGCAATGCGTTTTGGCAGCTTGGGCATGATGTGTTCTCCTGTGGTGCAATCGGGTCGTAGACCCTCCCACATTGGTTAAAAGTATGCCATCCCCGAAACAGTCCGGGGCTATATTTTTAGTTTTCTACAGTGATCCCCATGCTTCGGGCTGTGCCAGAGAGCATGCTGATTGCCGCATCTTCGCTAGCCGCATTCAAATCGTTCTTTTTAATTTCAACGATTTCCAGCAGCTGCGCACGGGTAACAGAACCCACTTTTACTTTGTTGGGTTCACCGGAAGCTTTAGCCAGCTTTGCCGCGCGTTTGATCAACACAGCAGCCGGAGGGCTTTTCGTGATAAAGCTGAAACTTCTATCCGCATACACTTCAATAACTACCGGAATAAGCAGTCCCTGCTGATCCTTGGTACGTTCATTGAACTGGTTGCAGAAATCCATGATATTCACGCCGTGCTGACCCAAWGCYGGGCCTACGGGTGGTGAAGGATTMGCGCCGCCYGCCGGGCATTGCAGTTTAATCAAACCCGTAATTTCTTTTTTACCTGGTGCCATGATACGTTCTCCGAATTAGAGCTTTTCAACCTGCCAGAATTCCACTTCCACACTGGTCTGGCGTTCAAAAATGTCAATCATTACTTTCATTCTTCCGCGTTCCTCATTRATTTCTCCAATATTACCGAAGAAGTTAGAGAACGCGCCATCAATAATCTTGATGCGCTCGCCTATATCGTAGTTTACCTTGGCTTTGGGACGTTCACGCTCACCGCGCATTTCCTCMACCAATTTCACTACTTCTTCATCTTCCAGCGGGACGGGTTCATTACGTGATCCAATGAACCCGGAAACGCCGGTAGTATCTTTAATCAAGTGCCACAGATCGGCGTTGCGTTCCGGGTGTTCTGGAAGCTGCAACAGCAAGTATCCCGGAAAATATTTACGTCGTGAGGTTTTTTTCTCACCCGATTTATATTCCGATATCACTTCCATGGGCACCAGCACATTACTTATCTGATCCAACAGCCCTTCCAGCTCAGCCTGCTGTAAAAGTGACCGCTGCACATTGGCTTCCTGTCCAGAATGAGCATGGATAGCATACCACCGTCGACGTATACCATCATCGGGAGGTTCATTAAGCAAGATGGCATCGCGTTCATCTTCTTCATCATCGGCATCGTCAACGACTTTGTCGTTAGACTCTTTGCTCGGCTCCGGCGCATCAGGCAGCGTTGGCTTCTCAACAATTTTCACCGTTTCTTCTGTGGGTAAGGAGCCGAGTAACGTCTCCGCCGTTATTTCTGGAGCCGCTGCGGTTTCTTCCGGCTCAGATTTTGTTCCTTCATCCGGATCCAGAAATGCCGCAGCCTCCGCCGCCGCATCACTGCGTGACGTATCCTTAGGATTTTCTGAAATAATATCGTCTGACATTCCGAATCTCCCTTAGGTCAAACTGTAGAGCAAAAGTACGGCGCGCTGAAAAATCAGGTCCATGCTGCCGATAAGAACGGCAAGCAAGGCCAAGAACAGGAGCACCACTGTAGTAGAAGCCTTCAAGTCGGCTCGGGTCGGCCAAGTCACCTTGTCCATTTCCGCCTTCACGTCGTGGATATAGCCCCGTGTGCGAACCAGTATATTCGGCTTAACCGTTTCTGCTGCTTGTTTTGCCATAATACCTTCTCTATTTGCTCCCCGGGTTATTCCCGGCGGTTTGTATTAACGTGGCAGATCTGGAGGGACTTGAACCCCCAACCTTCGGCTTTGGAGGCCGCTGCTCTACCAATTGAGCTACAGATCTATACCAAAAAAATGGGTTTACTTAATCTCTTTGTGTACGGTGTGCTTGCGTTCAAAGCGGCAGTATTTTTTCATTTCATACTTGTCCGGCTGCTTACGCTTGTCCCGCGTCGTCGTATAGTTCCGACGCTTGCACTCTGTACATTCTAGTATAACTTGTTCACGCATGATATCCATCAACCTCGCCGTACTATCTCACGGCAGTTTTTAATACTTAAGCAATAACTTTAGTTACTACGCCCGCACCGACGGTGCGTCCGCCTTCACGAATAGCGAACCGCAACTCTTCGTCCATGGCGATGGGGGTAATCAGTTCGCCCGTTATCGTCACGTTGTCRCCGGGCATCACCATCTCTACACCGTCCGGCAACGTCAAATCGCCTGTCACGTCCGTGGTGCGGAAATAAAACTGGGGACGGTACCCGCTGAAGAATGGAGTATGACGTCCACCCTCTTCTTTGGTCAGCACGTATACTTCCCCTTCAAATTTCGTGTGCGG
>NVWG01000019.1 GCA_002746185.1 Candidatus Hydrogenedentota bacterium | reverse complement strand
GTTCGCCGATTCCCTGGTCTGTATTCGTGCCGACACAGGCGAACGCGTATGGCATTTCCAGATGGTGCATCACGGCGTGTGGGACTACGATAACCCCGCCGCTCCCAACTTACTCGATATCACTGTGGGCGGAAAACGGATTAAAGCCGTCGCACAAATCACCAAGCAAGGATTCGTCTATACCTTCAACCGCGAAACAGGCGAACCCATCTGGCCTATCAACGAACAGGCCGTAGACACCAACACCGACATGCCCGGCGAACGTCTGTCCCCAACCCAGCCATTTCCTACCAAGCCCGCCCCCTTCGAGTACCAGGGTGCCACCGAAGACGATGTCATCGACTTTACCCCGGAGATCAAAGCCACCGCACTACAAGAGTTGGCTAAATATAAAATCGGACCACTCTTCACGCCGCCCGGAAAAAAGGGAACCGTCATGCGACCCGGTCTCGGCGGCGGAGCAAACTGGTATGGCGCAGCAGTCGATCCAGAGACAGGAACGATCTATATCCCCTCCCGGAGTGGACACTCCGTCGTTCACTTCTACTCACCCGGCTCCGAAYTGGGYGGCACCGTCAATTTYACYCACGGCGCRCGRGGCGGTCGCGGSCARGGCCCCTTCGGTCTGCCCATGTTCAAGCCGCCCTACAGCCGCATGACCGCCATCGACATGAACACCGGAGAACATCGCTGGATGGTTCCCACCGGAAAYGGCGACTACATCCGCAACCACGAAAAGCTGGAAGGCTTAGACCTGCCTCGGCTAGGCGGCGACTGGCGTGGCGGCCCCCTGCTCACCAAAACCTTCCTCATGTACGGTGAAGGCCCCCGAGAAGGAAAACCAGCCCTCGTCGCACTGGATAAAGACACCGGAAAAGAGCTGGGTCGAGTAGTAATACCTGGAAATCCCATCGGTACACCTATGACCTTCATGCTGGACGGAAAACAGTACATTGCCCAAACCATAACCGGAAGCCCCCCTGAGCTTATCGCGCTTGCACTGCCATAGAAAGACACTTTATTCCAGTCCATAAACGTAATAACAACGACCAACATTTTCTAGTGTCATTGCGAACGAAACGAAGTGAAGTGCGGCAATCTCAAAATGAGTGAGCCTACGACATCTCGCAAATCGAAATCATAAATTGTAAATAACCCTCCAAGACCACCTTATCTAGTGCCAAAACAACTTATTTCGTCAAATTGGTACCATATTATCCAAAGATATTTCAAAAAGCACTCTATATTGTACTTGTTTAAACAGCATAACCTATTTGATGTTAACAACTTATAACATTCAACCACATATAGATTAAAAGTCTTGACACATACTACATATTGTGTTACATTAGTCTCGGTGATTGGATTACACCGTAGCGAGTCGGGTCACGCGGGCCCCATCCTCTGGGTTACCCGCACCGCAGCCTAGACCCAACTGATTCGCTACACTATTAGAGTTGACTGGAACTTCGTAGACCGCAGCCCAACGATTCCGGATTAGATGCTCTAAGCCGTACTTTACGTTTTACGGAGACGGTTGGTTGTCCAACACTCCCCGCTTTTCGGGGCGGTGGGTTCCCAAGGCCCACCGCCCCTCCTCTTTTTATTGAGGCTTTTTCCTCTAAAGCCACTAATACGGCCCATTAAAGTTATCAATATCTGCCCATTTTTCCTTGTCCATATTGACAAAGGTTTACATATAAACTAAAATACACTCCTTCGTATCCGTAGCAGATGAAGTCTGTTCTTCAACCGCTGCATTCCAGTCCACCATCTACTTATATATGGTGCAACAACCAAGGATARCGAATGCGTATTTTTATTCCCAAAGAGACCGAGCCWAATGAAAAGCGGGTTCCCCTCATACCAGAAACGGTTAAAAAACTCGTGGATCGCGGTGCCGAAATCAGTATCGAATCCGGCATGGGTATTTCCTCCCGGCACACCGATGAGGCCTACACCGAAGCAGGTGCTACTGTAACGTCGGACCGAGCAGCAGCCCTGGCCGATGCCGATATGGTGCTTCGACTTCGCAAACCGCCCATGGAAGAAATCGCCCAGCTCAAAAAAGGGAGCGTCCATGTAAGTTTCCTGGATCCTTTTAATGAGACCGAACTGGTGGATGCTTTCTTGTCACAYGGYGTYAAYGCCATCAGCATGGAACTCATCCCYCGCACYACGCTGGCACAAAAAATGGATGCGTTAAGTTCTCAAGCAAACTTGGCCGGATACACCGCAGTTATTTTGGGGGCAGAACGGTTAGACAAAGTATTCCCCATGATGATGACCCCGGCAGGTACCATCTCTCCCTCTCGCGTATTCATCATCGGTGTAGGGGTAGCCGGACTGCAAGCCATCGCTACAGCAAAACGTCTCGGTGCTCGTGTCGATGCGTTCGATACACGCCCCGTAGTAGAAGAACAAGTTCAATCTCTCGGCGCAAAATTTGTGAAGGTTGACCTGGGCGACACGGGCCAGACTGAACAGGGTTATGCCAAAGAACTCACCGAAGAACAACAAGCCCTCCAACGCGAGGCCATGGCGAAAGTCTGTTCCCAAGCCGACCTGGTCATCACCACCGCCCAGCTATTCGGACGTAAAGCTCCCGTGATTGTCACCAAAGAAATGATTGCCAACATGAAGCCCGGCAGCATCATCGTTGATTTAGCCGTAGAAACTGGCGGTAACGTGGAAGGCTCCGTCTTGGACGAAGAAGTGGACATGGACGGCGTGCGCATCCTCGGCCTGGGGAATATGCCCGGACGTGCCTGCGAGAACGCCAGCCAGATGTACTCTGCCAACCTGGGTGCCCTAGTGGAACATWWMTGGWNATGACGAAGAAAAAACATTTGAACTGAATCTGGACGACGAAATCATGCAGGGATGCCTGGTTACCCATAACGGCGAAATCCAGAACCAAATGATCAAAGACCTGCGGAACGCGTAAGCGAAAACCGACTAAAGGATATTCATCATGCAACTGCTCATGCTCTTCACCTTCATACTGGCCATCTTTCTCGGCTTCGAATTGATCGTGAAAGTCCCATCACAATTACATACTCCGCTCATGTCCGGAGCCAACGCCATTTCCGGTATCTCCATCGTCGGAGCACTCATCGCCGCCGGGAAAACGGGTAACGACAACATCACCATCATCCTCGGCACACTAGCCGTTGCCTGCGCCACTATCAACGTGGTGGGCGGCTACCTCGTAACCGACCGTATGCTCGCTATGTTCCAATCCAAGGGAGATAAAAAGTAGTGGACGTCACAACAGAACTCGTACAAACTTCCGCCCGCGATACCATCATCGCACTGAGCTATATCGTCGCATCTGTTTTTTTCATCTACGGTATCAAAATGCTCGGCTCCGCCAGTACAGCCCGTAAAGGCAACATGGTATCCATGATGGGTATGGCCATCGCCATCGTCGCCACCTTGCTCTATCAGGGCATGCAGTTCCAATTCAYCGCTATCGGTATCGGCATAGGTGCCCTCATCGGCGGCACCGCAGCCTATCGTGTCCAAATGACCTCCATGCCTGAATTCGTTGCTCTGTTCAACGGCACCGGCGGTCTGGCCAGTCTTCTTGTTGGCTGGGCAGAGTACCAGTCCCGCAAAGACGGCTGGATCGACGGCGTACCCTCCGATCAATTTATTTCCGTTACTGCCATCTACATCGCTATCTTCATCGGYGGCATYACCTTTACMGGMAGCATCATCGCCTACCTGAAACTCTCMGARAAAATGGCYGGMAAACCCATCCTCTACTCCGGACAGCAAATCGTCAATTCCATACTCCTCCTGATTGTTATCGGATGCGGTATCGCCTTCGTCATGAACCCCGCTGGCATGTATATTCCGTTTCTCATTGCTGTAGCCGTGGCCCTGATACTCGGCGTACTCGTCACCATCCCTGTGGGCGGTGCCGACATGCCCGTAGTTATCTCCCTGCTCAACAGTTATTCAGGCCTGGCAGCCAGCGCCGCCGGATTTGTCATCGGCAACACCGTACTCATCGTATCCGGCTCCCTCGTAGGTGCCAGCGGCATTATCCTCACCACCATYATGTGYAAAGCYATGAACCGCTCCYTGGCCAACGTGCTMTTCAGYGGATTCGGAAGCAAYTCAGGSRGCRGCGGCGGTGGCAGCTCCGATGTCGAGCAAGGCGAAGCCAAGCCCATGTCGCCAGCTGATGCCTATTATGTTCTGGAGGCAGCCGCGTCTGTCGTATTCGTTCCCGGCTACGGTATGGCCGTAGCCCAAGCCCAGCACGCCGTCCGCGAACTTGGGGATATCCTGGAAGAAAACGGATGCGACGTGAAATACGCCGTGCATCCCGTAGCGGGTCGTATGCCCGGACACATGAACGTGCTTCTCGCCGAGGCCAATGTCCCTTATGAACAACTGGWGGAGATGGACGACATCAACCCTGTTATTGAAAAAGTGGACGTAGCTATCGTCATCGGCGCCAACGATGTGGTGAACCCTGCTGCCCGCGACGACGAATCCAGCGTGATCTACGGTATGCCCATCATCAACGTAGACTACGCACAGACGGTATTTGTCCTCAAACGCTCCATGGCCTCCGGTTTCGCCGGGGTACAGAACCCCCTCTTCTTCAAAGAAAATACACGTATGATCTTCGGCGATGCAAAACAAACCATCGAAGCCATACTAAGTGCATTCAAGGACTGATTGCTTTTGTGCAAAATTGAAGATGATGTCATTGCGAACGAAACGAAGTGAAGTGCGGCAATCTCTTCAATTTGGAGTATGAGAAGCATAAATACACGAAATTCAATCGATACAGTACGTACTTGATATCCTGTTCGCCCTGCTTTAGAATAGATCAGTACCCTTACTAACCGTTCGGTACTCAAAACTACACATCTACAAGGGAGCGATTTGGTCTTGGAAGACGAAAGCATAAATGACTCGGCATATTGGCGGGAATTCGAGAAAAACGAGCTCACCCACTCTGCCGCCCACTATCTCATGGCGATTGACAGCCTCCGTGAGGAATTCGGCTATGCCCGAGTCACCGATGTAGCCGTAAAACTTGAGGTCTCCCGTGGCGCAGCCTCCATGTCTATTGCCCATTTGAAGAAACGGGGCTGGGTAACTGAAGATCCTAACCGATTCCTCCTCCTGGCCGAAGAAGGCCATGCCATGGCCAAGATCGTTGAACAGAATTTCCGCATTTTGTCCAAGTTTTTCACAGAAATACTGGGCAGCCCCAAAGAAATCGCCCTCTCCGACGCATGCAAGATGGAGCATCTCATCAGTCCTGAGACCAGCCAACGTCTGGAAAAGCTCATCGATTTATACGATTCAGACCCCAAATTGGCCAAGGCACTGGATAAAGCTCAATAATATAGTCTGAATTGTCCCGCCTTCTCTTCGCCATATTCCATCACACTCGCACAATCGGGTCTAATGTTTCATGAAATATACACTTGATTTAAGGAAAAATCACTTGTATACTATACTGAACAAAAAACAGGCTCATTGAACTAAAGGAGAACCATTGCCATGTTTTTCCCCAAACGCCTACGCATGTTGTGTTTATGGCTCACAATAATGGTTACCGTGAGTCCCTCGTATGCCAACGCMGAGCAAATYGTCCTCTACTCCGGWCGMAGTAAAAGCCTCGTCGCCCCCATCGTCAAACAGTTTCAAAAAGATACCGGTATCAAGGTAGTGGTGAAATACGGCAACACCGCGCAACTCGCCCTCACGCTCCAGGAAGAAGGAAAGCGCAGTCCCGCCGATGTGTTCTGGGCCCAGGATGCCGCCGCACTGAGCGCTATCAGCAAAGCAGGTCTTTTTTCTCCCCTGCCGAACCCCCTCATCCACGAATTACCCTCCCACTTCACTAATGCCGAGCATACATGGGTGGGTACCAGCGGTCGCGCCCGCGTGTTGGCGTATGCACCGGATCGCGTGACGGAAGTAGACCTCCCCAAAAGCGTATTCGAGCTCACTGATCCCAAGTGGAAAGGACGCGTCGGCTGGGCACCCACCAACGGATCGTTCCAGGCCTTCGTCACTGCCATGGTGAGTAAACACGGCAGAGAAAAAACCAAGGCATGGCTCGTAGGCATGAAGAAAAATAAAGCCAAAGCCTATCCCAAAAATACACCCATCATCGAAGCCCTGGCCGCTGGCGAAATCGACCTGGGCATTCCCAATCACTATTACCTCCTGCGATTCAAAGCATCCAACAGCRAGTATCCCGTGGCACAAACTTTCTTCAAACCCATGGACATCGGCAATCTGATTTTTGTATCCGGCGTAGGCGTACTCAAGACCAGCAAGCAGAACATCGCCGCCATGGAATTCGTGCAATATCTTCTTGGACCCAAAGCCCAGCAATATTTCACCAGCGAAATTTTTGAGTATCCCGTTATGGATAATGTTATCCCCAACACCCGCCTCGTAGCGTTGGAAGAAGTAAATAAACTGGTGCCCAAAACCAGCATGGACGACTTGAATGATCTGGAAGGAACACTACAGCTTCTCTCCGAGGTTGGACTCATCTAAATGCGATCACGGGGATATATAGCAGCCGTTATCGGTGCCGGACTCCTCCTGGCAGGCGTTACGCTGCCTGTGGCCTATCTGGTCATCCGCGCCATGGAAGTAGGCCCGGCTGAATTCCAGGCTCTCGTATTTCGACCCCGCAACCTCGTCCTGCTCCGTAACACCCTGGGATTACTGGTTGGTGTATTGGCATGCAGTACCCTCCTGGCGTTTCCCCTGGCCTGGCTTACCTCCCGCGCCAACATGACGGGAAAACGCTTCTGGGCATTGGCCGGAGTGCTGCCCCTGGCCATCCCGTCCTACCTCATGGCCTACGCTATGCTCGCTATGGGCGGCAACATGGGTGCCGTGGCTCAACTCACCGATTGGGTCATGCCCCGCATCAGCGGATATTGGGGTGCCTTGTTCATCCTCACCCTCTGCAATTTTCCCTATCTCTTTTTTAATCTACGTGCCGCACTCCTCACACTAGATCCCACCATGGAGGAAGTGGGGTATTCCCTGGGACAAGGCCACCGCCAGATCCTCACCCGTGTGCTGATGCCCCAATTGCGACCCGCGTTCTTGTCCGGCTCCCTGCTCATCTCCCTCCACGTCATCAGCGACTTCGCCGCCGTCAGTCTCATGCGTTACGAAACGCTCAGCTACGCCCTCTACACCCAATACAACTCCGCGTTCAACCGATCCTACGCCGCATGCCTGGCACTCATGCTCATCGCTATGACCGTTATCCTCCTCATCGCCGAATCCCGATTTCTTCGACGACTTCGCTACGACCGAGTCGGATCCGCCGGGCCGCGAAAAAAAGCTCCTGCGGCCCTGGGCAAATGGGCACCCGTAGCCTACGGATACGTCATCGTACTTTTCCTCATCAGCGTCGTCGCCCCCGTAGGCACCATGATCTACTGGGCCTTGAAAGCCGATATGGTCAGCCTGCTGCCCGACCTGCGCGCCTCCCTCATCGGTTCCGTCATGGCCAGTTTTCCCGCAGCCCTTTTCGCAACACTCCTAGTCATTCCCATCGTATATTTAAGCGTTCGCGCCCCCTCTCGTCTCACTCGTTTCATAGAGCGCTCCACCTACTTCGGCTACTCCGTACCGGCCCTGGCGTTTGCTCTCGGACTCGTATTCTTTTCCCTCAGACTCGCCCCAGCCTTATACCAGACGCTCTTCCTTCTAGTCTACGCCTACACCGTGCATTACATGGCCGAAGCCATGGGCCCCATCCGCAGCGCCCTCTACCAGACCAGCCCCAAAATCGAAGAGGCCGCCCGCTCGCTGGGGTATTCCCGAATCCAGGCCATCTTCAAGGTCACCTTCCCCCTCATTCGTAACGGCATGCTGGTCAGTACCGCTTTCGTTTTTCTCTCCTGCATGAAAGAACTCCACCTCACTATCATTCTATCCCCTCTGGGCTACAATACCCTGGCGGTCAACGTGTGGAGTTTCATCGAGGAAGCCTTTTTCGCTGAGGCCGCACCCTACGCGCTAACCATACTCGCTTTCTCCGGCATGTTCGTAGGTGTCCTGCTGTTGCAGGAAAGGAAGTACGCATGAACACCATTCTCAAACTCAATAACATTTGGAAACAATACGGTCGCAACGAAGATCCTGTCGTACGCGGCGTCGATCTGGAGTTACACGAAGGCGAAATTCTCGCCCTCCTGGGACCCTCCGGCTGTGGTAAAACCACTATCCTGCGGACTATCGCCGGATTTGAAAAGCCGGAGCGAGGTTCCATCAAACTAAACGGCGGCCCCATCATCGATACCAATCACTGGACACGTCCCGAAAAGAGGGATGTGGGTTTCGTGTTTCAGGACTACGCCCTCTTCCCCCACCTTAACGTATACGACAACATCGCCTTCGGGCTGAACAAACTCTCCCGGAAAGAACGGAAAAAGCGCGTAGAACGCGCCATCAGTCTATCCGGTCTTACCGGACTAGAAAAACGATCCCCCCACGAACTCTCCGGCGGGCAGCAGCAGCGCGTGGCCCTGGCACGATCCATGGCCCCCGGCCCCAAGGTTATCCTGCTGGATGAACCGTTCAGCAATCTGGATGCCTCACTTCGCGCTGAGACCCGCACAGAGGTCCGTCAGATTCTGAAGAAAACAGGCATGAGTGCTATCTTGGTTACCCACGATCAGGAAGAAGCCCTCACCGTAGCCGACCGCATCGCAGTAATGAACGACGGTGTCATCGAACAAGTAGGTACGCCCATCGATATTTATCGCAACCCCTCCACCGCCTTCGTCGCACAGTTTCTCGGCGTCACCAATCTGTTTCAGGCCGATGCCGTAGGAACATGCGCCCATTCTCCTTTTGGGTGCTTCGATATCAACGAGGATACCGATGGCATGGTGACGCTTTCCGTKCGCCCGGAACAACTGGTCATGGAACCCACCGAWGACAMCGACGACGCAGGTGTCATACTGAGCCGGGARTTYAAGGGTCACGAYCARYTGTATCGCGTGAAGATGGGCGGAGAAGARCTCATTGTCATGACCGATCATCGCTGYGATCTGGAAGCGGGCACCCACGTTACTATCCACAACACGGAACCCGCCATCGTCGTTCAGACCGCCAACCGATCCCCCGCAACTACCCCCGATTCGTAATATACACCAGATACGCCGCATAGATCGTTAGGAAAAGTATCCCTTCCCGACGCTGAATCGTGCGTGCTGGATGCCCTACAAACATGAACATAAACAGCAGCACCGTGGCTATTACCACCATGGCCAAATCCGCATTCATCACTTCCTGAAACGGGATAGGACGAACCGTGCCGCTGATCCCCAGCACGATAAATATATTGAAGATATTCGACCCCACCACATTCCCCACCGCGATATCCGTGTTGCGCTTGAACGCTGCTACGGCTGACGTAGCCAAYTCCGGCAGSGATGTCCCGATAGCCAGTACCGTCAACCCGATGAATGCCGAGCTCATGCCCCACGACTCTGCAATCGGTACCGCCCCTTCCATCACCGCCAGCCGTCCACCCACATACAATCCGAAAGCCCCGCCGACTATTTCCAGAATTGATCGCGTTCGGTTGTGCTGCTTCATTTCGCCTACCCACTCTACATCATCTTCCTGCTGGGATTTCAACACGCGGTAGGCATACCAAACAAACATGCTGAAACAGCCGAGCAGGACCATTCCATCCTTTTGACTTATTTGCGATTCCTCTTCGCCGAACAACGCGATATCGTTCACCAAAAACACCAGCACCAGACACGCCCCCAGCGTAAATGGGATTTCGCGCCACACCGTTCGATTTGTAGCCGAGAGCGGATAAATTATAGCGGCCACACCTAGCACCAGCAGGATATTGGCGATGTTACTGCCGATGATGTTCCCCAGAATAAGATCGGAATTCCCCTCACTACCCGCCACCAGAGAAATCACCAGTTCGGGAAGAGACGTGCCGAAGGATACCACCGTCAATCCAATAATATAATCGGAAATCCGCATGTTCCGGGCAATCGACGAAGCCCCATTGACCAGCCAATCCGCGCTCTTGATGACCAGCAGAAGACCAATAACCAGATAGATATAACTAAGCAAACCAAACTCCCAGGATTCTCACAATAACGATGCTAACTTTACCACAGAATCACCAATAAATTCACCGAATCGAAGCTGAATCATTTACCCATCAACCAGTATAGTGCTGCGAATTGTCATGCAGTCCATCGATTCCGTATACTCACATAACTACCTCTAAATTTTAAGGAGCATGACCATCATGACCGATTTGAACGCCCTGTCCCGCCGCCGTTTCCTCCAGTCCACCGCCGTCGCCGCTGGYGCCACYGCCATRTCCGCYAAAAGTTACGCRAAAACMAGCGGRGCCAACGGYCGCCTCAACGTGGGTATGATAGGCTGCGGCGGCATGGCCTCCGGTCACCTGAAAGCGCTTCTGTCCATGGTCGAAGATGAAAATATCGCCGTCATTATGGTCTGCGACGTATACCGAAAACGCGCGCTGGAATTTCAGGAACGTATTCAGGCCGTRGGCGG
The DNA here is from genome assembly GCA_002746185.1 of Candidatus Hydrogenedentota bacterium. Taxonomy (GTDB): domain Bacteria; phylum Hydrogenedentota; class Hydrogenedentia; order Hydrogenedentales. The sequence goes on along the minus strand of NVWG01000019.1, from coordinate 28,943 downwards.
CGAAGCRAAAGTCACKGGCGATTACCGCGAAGTCCTGGCCAACGGCGACATCGATTATGTGRTCATTGCCACCCCGGAACATTCCCACCATCACATCAYCATCGATGCCCTGGCTGCCGGAAAACACGTCTATTGTGAAAAACCCATGTGCTACGATATCCGCGAAGCCAAAGACGTGGTTCGTGCTGCTGCCGAATCCGGCCTCAAATTGCAGGTCGGCGTGCAGGGAATGTCCGACGACTCCTATTCCAGTGCATTGGAAGCCATCAAAGAAGGAAAAATTGGTCAAGTCGTTGAAGCTCAAATAGACTACGTGCGCAACCATCCGCTCCAACGAGGYCCSTGGCGWARAAGSRAYGTAAAAGACGACACACCYAARCCTGACGATCTGGATTGGGATACCTGGATTCRACCTCGCGCACAACGCKCTTGGGAYCCCCACCACTACTTCGARTGGCGYTGCTACCGTGACTATTCCGGCGGYATTTCCACTGACCTGTTCGTGCATCGCATCACTCGTATCATTCGCGCCTGCGGATTGACCTTCCCCACACGCGTCGCAGGTATGGGCGGTATCTACACCTGGGACGACGGTCGCGACATGCCCGACAGCATGGAAGTCCTCCTCGAATATCCTCCCGTCGAAGGCGTCTCCAACGGCATGACCGTTCACCTCCTCGGCACCATGGGAAACAAGCGTTCCAACGACCACTGTATTCGAGGACAAAAAGCCACCCTCCTGTTCACCAGTTCAGGCTGGGATATCGTGTCCGAAAAAGACGGGGAAGTCATCGAGTCCCACAAAAAAACAGGCGGAGAAGATATCATCCTCCACCACAAAAACCATCACGCCGCCATTCGTGATGGTGTCGCCCTGAACTGCCCCCCCGAGCTGGGCCTCTACGGAGTCGCAGCGGCTCGCATGGGCAATCTATCAATCTACCAGCGTAAAATGGTGGCTTGGGACGCAGAAAACGAGTACGTCGTAGTTTCCTGATTAGAGAATTTCGGAAAGTTTCCATATAGGAAATTTTCCCCCTCCCCTTGACGATATTTAAAAAGTCGGCTATCGTTAACTTATGACTGTAATTATTTCATATAAACGATGGGTTCGATTCGTACTTGGCTTATTGATAGCAGGTATCATGTTCATCGTTTTAGGCCGTGATACAACACGCATCGGCACCCAGCATCGTGATTCGCACGGGATTTTCGCGTTTCTACCCGGAATACTGCTCAGCATACTCCTCGCACGAGGTTATCTGCTCAATCAGACATTGCCAAAGAAACCTCGCCTCGATCGTATCATCATTCCACACATACAGTTACCTACACTGAACAGGAAACTTCGAGGCCCACCAGCTCTCGTTTTTCAAGCCGCATAACACACAACGACGAATTTTACGCGGCCATTAGAAAAAGTCGTGGATTCTTGTCATCAATACAGACCTTTTTCAACCCTATTTTCCATAACCAAAATTTAAAGTTATTTATTAGAAAGGAGCAAATTATGCTTACTAAAAAACGTGGTTTCACCCTCATCGAGCTGCTGGTCGTCATTGCCATTATAGGTATCCTTGCCGCCATCCTCCTGCCCGCTCTCGTTCGCGCACGGGAAGCCGCTCGCCGTTCCAGCTGCCAAACCAACCTGAAACAATTTGGGTTATCCCTCAAGATGTATGCGTTGGAAAGTAAAGGTGAAAAATTCCCTCAATTCAAATTGATCAACTGCGWACCAGAAATACACGAGTCCCTCAATTGGGTCTACAATGTGGAAGCCATCTATCCCGATTACCTCAGCGACCTGGATGTAATGATTTGCCCCAGCAATCTCGCTGGAACCAATGCTATCGAATTATGGGACGAAGGAAACTCCGCGTCTCGACTCTGGAAAGAAGTTCCGGGATCTTCCAACAACGGAATCGTGGAAGCCTGTGAAGTTGTATTGGAGCCATACTATTACTACAGCTACGCGTTTCATCGGAATCAATTTAAAACTGCCCAGGATTTTGTGAGCCTCCAAAATAGCATGATAGCACTTTCCCGAGCCATCGAAATAGAAAGTGCCGCTAACGGTGTAGATGGAAATTATGAATTTGCCGATACGGATCTCCCGTTGACATCCCCCATTGATGGCACTAACTCTATACGTCGATTGCGAGAAGGCATCGAAAGGTTCTTCATCACGGATATCAACAATGCCAACGGAACCAACACGGCCCAGTCCGATCTGATACTCATGCACGACACCATCTCTGATGAATCCATTCATTTCAACCATGTCCCCGGCGGAGCTAATGTGCTTTATATGGATGGTCACGTAGAATTCAAAAAATGGATACCAACCCTCGACGAACTCCTGGGCGAATTCCCTGTCAACGGAGCAGGCCTCATCCTCCATAAATTCAGCGAAGGTACCAATGGAATTTAACGTACATCAGCCTGCTGAATTAAAATAAGGGTGCTTGGGACACTGAAAACGAAGACATCGCCGTGTCCTGAGTAACCCTGTTACAGGGGCATCCAAAAGAAATCTATTTCCGTATTGACATACTAATGAAAATCTATTATCATTAGCGTCGATGCGAAATCTCAAATCAAATTCACCGCTGACCCGCTTGGGTATTGCCATCATGCTGGCAGGGGTGTTATTCATCGTCCTGGGTCATAGTGCTACTCATAGTGATGCTCAGCCAGACGAACTTTGCTATGTATGTGTACTCCTGCCGGGAATACTCATTAGCATACTCTCGGTTCGAGGCTATGCTTTTTTTCTATCTTTATTGAAAGCACCTCGAACCAAACACGCAACACTACGGTACAATCACGTAGTGCTCAACAACCCGCTTCTTCGCGGCCCTCCTCTTTTCCCTTTCCATTCCATCTGACGGGAAAAGGTATCACGCGGCAATACCATCAAGAAACAGCTTCCACTTAAGCTGTATCTTGTATCTGTAATGCATCCTTTTCCCAACGCTAATCGAATCTATACATTGGAAAAGGAACAACATCATGCGTACAAAAAATCGTGGTTTCACTCTCATTGAACTACTAGTGGTCATTGCCATTATCGGCATATTGGCAGCCATTCTACTACCAGCTCTTGCCCGTGCCCGGGAAGCCGCCCGCCGCTCGAGCTGTCAAAACAACCTGAAGCAAATGGGGCTGGCACTCAAAATGTATGCCCTGGAAAGCAACGGCGAAAAATTCCCTCAATTCAAACTGTTCAATTGCGTTCCAGAAGTACACGAGGCACTCAACTGGGTCTATAACGTAAATGCCATGTTTCCCGAATATCTCACTGACCTGGATGTCATGATATGTCCCAGCAATGCAGCCGGAACTGATGCCATCGAACAATGGGATCAGGGGAAATCAGTATCCCCGCTTTGGGAAGAAACACCCGGTTTTTCCCAGAACGGAATTGTGGAAACGTGCGAAGTCGTACTCGAACCGTATTATTACTACAGCTACGCCTTTCATCGATCTCAATTCAAGGAGTTGACAGACTTCACTAGCCTGCAAAATAGTATGGTTGACCTTTCATTGGCCATTGAAACGGAAAACACCGCCAACGGCATTGAAGGGAATTATGGATTCGCAGATGCCGATTTGCCATTAGCCAGCCCAATCGACGGCACAAATTCCATCCGCCGATTACGAGAAGGTATCGAACGCTTCTTTATAACCGATATCAATAATGCCGGTGGCAGAAACGCTGCCCAATCCGATGTGGTACTCATGCACGATGCCATCTCCGATGAACCCATTCATTTYAACCATGTTCCCGGCGGRGCMAATGTGCTTTAYATGGATGGTCACGTAGAATTCAARAAATGGATACCAACYCTCGACGAGCTMCTGGGYGAGTTCCCYGTCAACGGAGCCGGGCTCATCCTTCATGAACTCGGTGAGTGAAGGTGTAATCCACAATCACGGCGCTTAATATATATTCCAATTATCTATTCAGAAAAGGACGGGAATCATCATTCCCGTCCTTTTCTACTCCCCAGGATATGTGATAAACTCACGGCAAATTCAGGGGCACTATTGACCAATGCACTAAGGGGAAATGTATCATGWCTGACAACGTCGCACCCGGYACCTATAATATACRTCCCGTCGTCACCCGTATCCTGGTTATCAGCGGAGCAGCCTTCGCRTTTTTATTGTGGATACTCTACTTTAGACCACGGCCTGAGCAGTCTTCCGATGCACTCACCATGCTGCCCGCCGTCAATGCCACCATTAACAGTACCGTAACCTGCCTCATCATCGCCGCCATCATCGCCATCAAGAATGGAAAACGAAAACTTCACATCGGCATGATGATTTCCGCCATCACACTTTCCATCATTTTCCTTGCGAGCTACATCACGTACCACACCATCCACGGCAGCACCCCCTTCGTTACCGAAGGCGCCATTCGCTATGTCTACTTCGGCATCCTCATCACCCACGTCGCATGCACCGTCTTCGCGCTGCCCCTCATCATGGCCTCGGTATTCTTCGCCGCCACAAAACGCTATGACCTGCACCGAAAAGTCGTCAAATTCACCGTACCCTTCTGGCTGTACGTCTCCGTTACCGGCGTGATCATCTACTTCATGCTGAAGGCTAACTCCTAAGCAGAATGCCGATGGTTGTGAGTTTGTGTGACGAATAAGAGCGGTTCGTGAACCGCCCCTACAGATTGCCGCGCTTCACTTCGTTTCGCTTGCAATGACATTGGCGGTTGGTTTATCTGCGTCATCTGCGGATAAATAGAGGTACTCATTGGACTCTATCAGTGTGACATTATCATTTCTTGCACATGAGCTCTTTCCCTTGTATGCTGGATCTTCAACTCACCATTTGGGAGGACTACCCGTGAAATCCGTATCTGCCTTGCTGCGCACCACTACTATTCTGGCTGCCGTTTTTGTCGCCACCCTCTCCGCACACGCGGACTTGGCATCGAAATATTCCAAACAGGTCACCATCCATCGTGACGAATGGGGTGTGCCGCATATTTCCGGGCCAACGGATGCCAGCGTGGTGTTCGGCGTGGCGTATGCGGAGTGCGAGGATTATTTCTGGCAGGTGGAGGAAACACTCATTCAGAATCTGGGACGCTATGCAGAGGTGATGGGYGAATCGGGATTGCGGAACGACACGGAAATCGCCGTGTTCGATATCGTGCCGCAGAGCAAAGTGGATTACGAAAACCTGGAACCGAAAATCAAAGCCCTGTGCGATGCGTTTGCTGCCGGATACAATTATTACTTGAAAATGAATCCCGACGTGACCCCCCGGCTCATCACGAAGTATGAACCATACTATCTACTGGTGTATGAACGATCCATGATGCTGGGTCGGTTGCTGGGACATGCCCATGCGCCTCGGGGAAAACTAAACGCGATGCAACAGGAGATTAAAGCCGCTACAGGGTCGAACCAGTGGGCTATCGGACCTGACAAAACAGCCAACGGCACGGCCATGCTGTTCATTAACCCCCACCAACCTTGGTACGGCACGGGCATGTTCACTGAACTCCATGTGCGCAGCGACGAGGGTTGGAATTTCTCCGGTACCACCTTCCCCGGCGGCCCTTTCCCCACAGCCGGGTTCAATGAACATCTGGGCTGGGCGTATACCGTAAATGAGCCAGACATCGGCGATGTGTATAGGGAAACCTTTGACCATCCCAGCGATCCCCTGAAATACCGCTATGACGGAGACTGGCGTACAGCGGAAGAATGGACGCGCACGTTAAAAGTCAAAACGGAATCGGGCGTTGAAGATCGGGAGTACACGTTCCGGCGCACACACCACGGCCCCATCATGGCACAAGAAGACGATACCCATTATCTGGCAGTTCGCATACCCAAACTTTTCGAAGGAAGTCGCATGCGCCAGGCGTTGGCCATGACCAAGGCGACGAATTTTCAGGACTGGTACAAGGCAGCGGGGATGCTGAACCTGCAGATGTTCAATACCATGTATGCAGACAAAGAGGGTAATATTTTTTACCTGTACAACGGAGTCATTGCGAAGAAGGATCCRAAATTTGACTGGCGYAATCCGGTGGACGGATCTACCYCGGATACGGAATGGGGTGAYTACTAYASCATCGAMGAACTGCCCCAGGTGCTGAATCCGGTGTCGGGCTTCATGCAGAACTGCAACTCCACCCCATTCACTACCACCGACGACGGCAACCCGTCCAAGAAAGACTTTCCGTCCCACATGGTGGAGGATCAGGACGACGACAAACGACGCGCCAAGATGTCCCGATATCTCCTGCGCAACGCCCACGACGTGACGTTTGAAGACTGGCAGGAGCTGGCGTATGACACCACATTGTATTGGCCCATGACGGAACTGCCTCGGTATGCCGTGTGGTTTGCTTCGCTGGAAGAAAGCAACCCGGATTTGGCGCAGCGGGTCAAGCCGTATTTGAACCATTTGCTGGATTGGGACTATAAAAGCACGGCCACCTCCACCCAAACGACCCTGTGTGTGGAGTGGTATGAAGTGATGTATGGCCGGGGATATCCTGTGGAGACATTGAAGGCCGAATATACAAAAGACATTCCCAAGCGTTTTGAGGCTCTCGCAGAAGCGGCGAATCGTCTCATGGAAACCCACGGCGACTGGCGCGTTCCTTACGGCGATATTCATCGATTGCAGCGGCACCCGGATCAGGCGGGCATGTATACCGTGCCGTTTTCCGACGACCTGCCCAGTATTCCTCAAGTGGGGGTGCGAGGCCCGTTGGGTGTGGCGTTCACGGTATATCATACGCCCAGTACAGCGGACCGGAAACTGCAATACGCCGGGGTAGGTGCATCCTACATGGCGGTGGTGGAATTTGGTGAACGTACCCAAGGCAAATCGTATTTACACTACGGTCAGAGCGGCGTGGCAGACTCCCCCCACTTCTTCGATCAGGCGTATCTGCTGTCCCAGAAAAAATTCAAGGATGCGTATTTGTATTGGGATGACGTGGAAGCGAATACGGTAAAAAAATATCACCCGGGAGAAGAGTAGATATGGCGTTAAGATGTAGAGTCGTCGGAGTGAGTAGATTGCCGCACTCCGCTACGGCTACGTTCGCAATGACATTTGAGACGTTTACATCAACAATTCGTTGCGATCTTTTTCCAGATCATCCGCTGCTTCCAAATTGAGTTTAGCGCGCCAACTCCACCAGGCAGATCGAATAATCGAAAAGGTTATAGCCAATACCCCCCCGACATAACTGAGAACAACAAGCCAAGCGATAAAAAAGAATGGGCCTTGAGCAAAAAATTCAAATTGATTAATGTTACTTGAATYKYRTWTWYGKTTWTCAWCSWRKKKMTRCKKMRMYWKYTGWYSSWSWTKSWATWMTWMCWTCGGNCGYRTYCYMAKRYMRMAWRKTTKSYWWYRAATAAGGTGTAGCTGTCCAGAAATACATCATACCGATRCCGAARAARRCAAAGGCCATCATYTTTYTGAGYCGCGAAGGCGGYTGRTATCCRCTGGCYGACAAYACAGGRCGRTTTTCRTCCATAGGCGGCAATTCTAAYCTGCCCGACTCCGTAGACTCCGCCTCCGTTCGACCTAGTTTGGCCTGACGTTCCTTTTCCGCAGGATCCAGATCGTCGTATTCTTGATCACCCATATTTCCCGCCGAAACGAGATCGGCATCCCGCTCATCATCCTCTTCCACAGCTTGAGGCTTGAGCACGGGTGTACCATCAAAGATATCCTCAAAACTTGTACCTGCTGAAACGGATGCAGCCGCTGAAGATATAGGTTTACCTGCAAAACCAGGTGAAGTCCCGGTGGAGGAATCGCTTAGATTCTCAAAACTGGTTGATGCAGCCTGTTCTTCTTTTGCTTTTTGCTTACGCCGCTCTGCTTTCAGCCGCTTACGCTGCGCATTACGTTCCGCCATGCAGTGAGGGCATAGTTTTCGACCATGCGATGTAAGTTGAACATGATTTTTACACAGAGACTTCGCGCACACCTGACAGGAACCGGAACAATCACCGCATACCAACTGCTTACATTCTACACAGCTGGTTATGGCGTTATTCATTTGACAAATAGTACATACTGGCGATGACACGGTATCACTTCCTTCCCGTTTAAACTCTACGAACTAGAATACCACAGGCTTGATAAAGATGCCAGACCTCGTCATGAGAGACAGCGAAAAGCGAGTCCCTTCGTGGCTTCAAAAGGGTTCAAATGTTGCGGAAAATACTACGGCGAATAAGTTGTACGCCCCGTGTACCACCATTGCCGTAACGAAATAGGGATAACCGTGGCGAATTTTCGGCGGCGACCAGTCAACTCTCGATTTACGCCACATACGTAAGACACCTAATCCCGCGATGGCGGTTGCTCCAACATGAAGCGCAGTACATACCGTCCATCGCCATCGAATCAGACTTTCTGACGGATTATCAACATAGAAATTGAGGTACAGAATATTCTCCAACACAGCGAATATCAAGGCACTAAGAAGAACTCCCACCATCAACTGGGAAGCGGACTTAAACAGGTAGGGCCGCGTCTCGATAGCAATAATGATAAGACCGACCTTCAGCAGTTCTTCCACCAGCGGCGCAAACAGGATAACGGAAATCATTGGTGAATTATTTTGGACACTGTTGGTGATAACAGCTCCGAACACGGCCAACGGACCGCCCAAAACAGCCAGCACCATCACTGCAAACCATGATGRGACCAGCCCTACACCTTCACACCGCCGACGATACCACTGGGCATAGTTCTCCAAGCCATCCGGCTTGGTTTGAGCGGTCCACTGGGTCGCAGGATCGTCCCATACATTGCTGCGAATGCGATCAAACTCACCGTCCTCTGGAGAGACATAGCCGATAGCGGGCTCCCCTACAACAGAGTGGTCGCGATCCGATTTTGAATCGCGAAGATGAGGTTCACGAGAAATCGAGTGATCGTTTTTCCCTGCCATTATGTAGAGTGATACCGGATGGCGGTGCCGTAGACATGCACCTCGGCGGTGGGCAGTCCACGATTTCCTGTGCCGCGCCCGATGGTGGAAGTCTCCAGACGAATATTGTAAATGTGCGTAGCTCCCTGATCGTGAGCAGTTTGGCACATGCGTACCAGGGCTTCTCGCCGGGCGCGCTGCATGACGGTCTGCATGGCGTGCAATTCGCCGCCGAAGATACCACGAATTTTCATGGCGAATGTTTTGAAATAATCCGAACCGATCACCGCTTGGGCATCCACATAAAACCGATTCGATACTTCATCTGAATTCGCCACGGTTTTTAGATTGCAGCAGGTAATACTGGCTAACTGCGCTTCACGAGTTTCGAGGGATTTGAAGTGCCGATTTTCCACAGTCTTGCCTACGGCATAGCCGCCTGCCAACATAAGCGCGGGAATCCCCAGAGAAACAAACAGTGTAAACGCCAAAGAAGCCATCGTCAGAACTCTTCGGCGGTGACGGCTGTGCCATAGCAATAGAGTTCCGCAGCACCTTGCGAGACGGAACTGGTGCTGAACCGTACATTGACGACAGCGTTCCCCCCCAATTCTTCGGCTTGGGCTATCATGCGCGACATGGCTTCACGACGTGCATCGGTTAACAACTCGGTATACCCTTTCAGTTCACCGCCAACGATATTTTCAAACCCGCCATAATATCCCGACCAACATGCTTTGCACGAATCGTATTTCCCTGAACGAGTCCGCGTAGCTCCATAATACGCATTCCTGGGATGGTTTCGGTGTTTACAATTATCATACAGTTTTCTCCTGTTTATAGCTGGGAACAATCAACACTATAATTCTACAACGCATGTACGTCAACTATTCATTCAATGTTGGGGTTTCGTCAGTCTTTAGCCAGACCTGGATGGTCCTTTGGCTCTGGATCGGGGTAGTCATTCCAGTTCAGCAGCGCGTTGTATACAAAATTATGATCGCCATGATTGAGGAATCGATGCAGCGGGTTGAAACTATACAAAATTACTCGCCCTCCGGCATTTCGCGGAATATCGAGAATGGCAGCTGATTTTTCTAAGGTGTCCTGTCCCTCTATATAACCGCTGAGCAAAAATTTACCATCGTCCTTTTTCTCCCCGTCTACTTCCGCATCCTCTTCTTCTCCAACTTGCTTAGTATCCTCATTTATGTCATCACCCTCTTCATCGTCATCCTCCCTAAGAGGTTTCGTACCGTATTTCATGACAATCCAATGGTCATATTTCTTGGGTACGGTGTACACCGGACCGTTCACGCGAAACACATGAGTCACATCGTCGTAGCCCCAGACAATAGGATGATCACGCCGCGTAACTTGTGTCTGGATGGACGACCCCGGTGTATTCACCGAGGCACTGGAAATACGCACGTTACGCACCAAACCAAAATCTGCTGCCAGTCGACCCGACGACCCCAGCAGCATCAACATACCGCCTTTGTTGAGGAAAGTTTCCAGATTGGACAGTCCTTCAAATCCCATACCGCCCGTGGTGGAGCGAGCACTATCCACGTTGCCATGGCTGGGGAACTCTTTTGTTTTGGTGTAGGGCATAGGGCCGAACTGGGGGTCCCTGCCATGCACCATGGCCTTGGCAGATGCGCGACCCTGATCAGCCATGAGGATCACGTCGTATTTGGATCGAAGTCCACCGGCCTTGATGGTGTAGTCCGAGATGTAATCGTAGGGCACCCCGGCGTTTTCCAGGGTATAGCGTACCCATCCGTCGTTCTGGGTACTCACCCAGTTGTGAAACAGGGCGATTCGGGGCAAGTCCAGCTCGTGGGTTGGCACGTCCGGTGCCGCATCCACAGCATGGAAGTCGAGCATGCTATCCGTCGCAATTTTCCCCAGCCTGCCTTTCAGGCCGCGTTTGTGCGGAATGATCCAGCTTCCCGCCGGAAAAGTTTCACCATCTATTTCAAATGCTTCTTCGGCGGCAAAAATCTTGAACCGCCGCAATTGGTAACGAGCCGTTATGAGGGTGTTGTTCCCTGCATGCTTCACTATATAAGCTTCAGGGTCATCTCCAGCCACGGTTCCGGGAAAAAACACCTCCTCCATTACAGGATTAAGATTTTCCAGCTCCAGAACCGCCTTGTCTTCGATGGGATGGGTTTCTACTTTATAATGGAGACCCAAAGTCCAGGAAACGTCGTCGTAGGGACGGTGTTCCGCATCCTTTGGAAAATCCTGTAATCCTAACAAATTCTTGGCGTGGGGACCGTAAGGCTGATCAAGCTGTACTACGAAATCACCCGCCTTGAAATCGCCGTCCTCCAACGAGAAGTCCTGAGATGCCCGATGTACATCAATGGCATGGACCCGTAGCTGATTTATCAAATAAGCCACCCGTGAGGGATCGTCCTGATCGGCTGGAATCACCCAGGCATGCGGCGGTTTATCCTGTCCGCGCTTGATGGCGTTCTGCCCTTTCTTATAAAAATTCTCCATCATGTCTTGCCCATTGATGGAAAGAAGCTTCAGCGAAGCCAGTACACCGGTCTGYATATAGTTGTTGTTATTGCGAAGAGACCACATAAGTTTTTTATCCGGCGGATCGGCTCGGTACCATTCCTGGGAGGTAACGGGCTTACCCGAGAATTTGCTCTCGCTCAGATCACGCTCCATGGTTCGCGGAGACAGGTTACCGAAAGTTTCGTAAAATCGACCCATGGAATTATGGTTGTTGGTAATCCACAACAGGTAACTGGGGTTCCAACCGGTATAAAAGCCCCACGTCCAGGCGCCGGGCATGCCGGCTTTCTGCAGCTCGGCCAATTCATACGAAGCAGCCCATTGCCATTCCCGGATGATGAGCGGATCAATGGTTCGGTTATACGGCCCAGTTCCTCCGGACACGTAGAGCAGCGGTACGGACTCATGTAAATCGAGGGAATAAATGGGATGCCACTCCAAGAATGACCGCATATAATTTTTCGTCAGYTTTTGAGAAATCTGAATCCCGTCCCGGTTGTTATCGTGAAATGTGTACTTACCCCAATACGGCGGCGACATGCTGGGCATGTAGTCGCGGGTCTCAAAATCTTTAAGGTAACGGTAGTACCATTCCACCACCTTGGCACGCCCGTCCACATCGGTAACAGGGGTAATCAGCAGCACCACATTGTCGCGTATCTTCACTATATCCGGATGATTCGATACAGCCAGTCGATACACCAGCTCCATCACCATTTCAGGCGGCCCAGTCTCGGGTGAATGCAGCCCGGCGGTGATGTGCATGATGGGCTTGGCTTTGGTGATAATTTCAGCGGCCTGAGCAGGCGTTGTATGACGAGGATCAGCCAGCGCTGCGGTATAGCCCTTATACTCATCCAGGCGGACCAGGTTATCGTCCGACGTCACCACCACCAAATACATCGTTCGCCCTTCATCTGTGGGCCCCATTTCCAACAATTTAACCCGAGGCGATGCGGCGGCTAATGCTTCAAAGTAGGCTATCCCATCGTCCGGGTGGGTCAAGAACCCTTCCGCGCTGGCGATGTGACCGAAATAATCTCGTGGCGAAGGCACGGTGGGATGATCGGGGATATAACTAACGATATGACTGATATACCGGGGATCGGTAGTATCTCGATGGATAGCCCGCGTACTGTCTTCATCTACTATATCCCATTGTGCTTCTACTCGCCACGGGGCTTCGGCACCAGCACCCTGCGTGGGGTCAGACTTATCGTAATCGTAAGCGGAACTCCATCCGGTCAGAATCATCATACAGATCATCACGACCATTTGAGTCCACTTCATGTATTGCTTGTCACCCGTCATTCATCTATCTCCCTGTGTCGGTGCTGCACCCGTGGTCATACCGTTATCCCTGTGTGATCGATTGGGTTGCATTTGTATCTGGTCCACTATCGCAACTTTCCCCGGCTCTCGTCAATGTTCCGGCACCTGTAATTTCATGAGCGGAAATGTGCATACTACTAATGGAGGATAGCGAGCCAAGATGAACCTGGTACCAGAGGAATAACACCGACATGATCGATAATGAGTCCCATATCGAAAACATTCAACGGCAATTTACAAGACAAGGTGCCGCCTATACGAAGCTGAATTATGTTAAGAATGAGCGCGGCCTGGAGAAAATTGTGGGGCTAGCACGCGTYRGTGAWRGCGAYCATRTRCTGGAYGTRGCATGYGGTCCGGGGTATCTCACCATGGCTTTTGCCCAGCACTGCGAGGCGGCGACAGGTGTTGATGCYACGGACGCGTTCTTGGATACGGCGCGGGAGGAAGCTGCCCAGCGCGGTCTTACTAATATTCAATTTATCAACGGAAACGTAGAGGCGCTCGAAATTTCTGACAGTGAATATGATCGGGTGATTTGCCGGGCGGCGTTTCATCATTTCCCTGACCCCTTTCTTGTTTTGAAGGAGATGAAACGGGTATGCAAACCGGGCGGTTCGGTGATTGTACTGGATATGATTGCATCGGAGGATACCCGGGAGGTTAAACGGCAGGATGAAATAGAGAMMWYSKRTGAKSCTMCTCRTSTRYATSMMKYGRRTCNMKKCWSMMKKCACCGATATGTTTGAAAAAGCTAATTTGGAGTGCGTATTCAATAAGGTGGGCGAAACCAGTTACAGGCTGGATGAATGGATTGAGCATGGCGGCCCGGATAAAGAGAACGAAAAACGTATCCGTGACCTGATGGCGGATGCAGTGGACGGAGAAAGCATCGGTCATCCAGTGTGGCGCGAAGACAACGAAATACATTTTGCCCACCGCGGCATGGCCTACGTCTTATCCGTATGATTTATTTTGTATTGGATGCTTCGCCCAGCGTGGGTCCAATTTCTACATTCAAAACCAAATCCGCGTAACGATCCTGTTCTGTAGGATCGCGGTTGAGAATCACCAACTTGGCGCCGTTCTGTTTAGCCATGAGGGGAAATCCTGCGGCAGGGTATACCACTAGCGACGATCCGATGACAATGAACAGGTCGCAGGATAATGTTGCATCTTGCGCACGCTCCATTTCTTGTTCCGGCATAGCCTGACCAAAGGAGATAGTGGCTGTTTTTACAATGCTCCAACACGCGCTGCACAACGGAAGTGTTTCGTCTTTACGAAATGCTTTGTAAATAGGTTCCAACTCGAAACGCTTACCACATTCGATGCAGGACGCATACGTCGCGTTGCCGTGGAGTTCGATTATGGCCGATTCAGGTATACCCGAATCCTGATGCAGATTATCGATGTTTTGCGTGATAACCGAGGCGCATTTACCTGCAGCCACCAACTGCGCCACAGCACGATGCCCCCGATTGGGAACCGCCTTCGATATGGTCTCGTCAGTGGCAATTTTTCGACGCCATGATTCACGCCGCATCTCTTCTGAGTTCACAAAGTCAGAAAAATCGATGGGCTGAAATTTACTCCAGGTACCACCTGGACTACGGAAATCGGGAATGCCTGACTCCGTGCTGATGCCTGCACCCGTGAAAACCACAATGCGATTGTGCTCGTCTAATAATTGTTTGAAGTGTAAAATTTGGTCATTCATAGCAGCCCTTATCTGTGATTATGGATGTTCTATTGTAAGGACAACCTACTATAAGGCAAGGAGTTAGAGATATCAATCCAGGGATTAGTATAATATTGACAATAATATGTTAATTATTTATTATTATAAATAGACAATAACTTGTTACTATATCTATCCAAATTGTATTTTCGAATTATTCTCGATAATGGGAGAGCGGAGATGCTTGAATTTCAGTGTCCTCATTGCAATGAGGTGTTGAGTATCCCGGAGCAGTTCTTGGGCTCCGAAGGGACGTGCCGTAAGTGTAAAGGCAAGATCACGATTACACAACAAACTCCTCACGACAAAGACAAGGAGTTTAATGCGTATAGCGTGAATCGTAATCCAACACTAATTGCAATGCATGTGGAGACTTCAGGGCCGTCGTCACGCAAATTTAATTTAATCGAAGTGTCCGGCATAAAGATTGATCAGGATGGAAAAGAGCTGGATTCGTTTTGGTCGTTTTGCAATCCTGACCAGGCTATCCCCGAAAAAATTCAGGAACGTACCGGGATAACCGATGATATGGTGTTGCAGGCTCM
The DNA here is from genome assembly GCA_002746185.1 of Candidatus Hydrogenedentota bacterium. Taxonomy (GTDB): domain Bacteria; phylum Hydrogenedentota; class Hydrogenedentia; order Hydrogenedentales. Next base: position 13,840 of record NVWG01000019.1, on the reverse strand, counting down.
TCTCCCTTATGAAGTCCTGAATGACTTTTTCAATTGGGCTGGATCTCAAGTGGTGTTCTTATGTGACCACGCTCATTATCACGCCAAGTTTCTTTCCGCAGCTTTGTATCAGGAAGATTTCGAACCGCCCAAGGCATRTATTCTGGATGTAATGAAATGGGCCAAGGCAWTGGCTGTTCCCACATCSCAATACAAACTTCGCGTCATGCTGGAATCCCTTGGACATCCATTAAGGTCTACTCATCGCCGCGCCATGGATACCAGTCAAGGTGTGCGGGAAATGGTGAAATTTCTTGTGGTTGAGCAGCAGAAAGCTGACGGGCACTACACCGATTCAGGCATGCTAAGCAAATTGATGCGTAAAAAGGAAGAGGCCGAAAAAACTAAAGTGGTATACGATGCCATCTTAGCATTAGCCAATCCGCTGGACGAGATGTGCGGTGAAAAATTCCATGCCCGGGAAAGTTATTTCGCTCGAAAAAATCCAATGAAAACTGAACGTACCGAAAATGGGAACAAAAATAAAAACAGCCATAAAGTACCTTTAACACCCGTACCATTCCTCATGCACATGCCGGAGTGGTATGAAGAGAAAAAGCGCGTTATTGAAACGTCCATTAACCATCCCGATATGTTCAAGGATGAGGAGAATCGCAGTCACGGCGCGGGTACAACATGGGAATTCTCAATGCTAGAGGCTTCTCAGAGCAGAAATCCAAAGGAAAAACATCGGCATCTTGTAGATGCTATATCCCAAGGCGCCATGGATCCGTGGCCTTATGAACAATTGACAGGATTGTACATTCAGGTGAAAGATTATCGCTCGGCTCACAAGGTTTGTGAGCGATATTTCGACACGGATAGTTGGCAGCTTCCCAAGAACGTAAAAATGAGTTTGAAACTCCTGGATCGCCTGGAACGCCTGGAGCAACAAATAATCAAGCCTGTCAGCTGATTATTTCTTGATATCTTTTCGCGATTCCAGATCGTCCCAATGCWGAAATAGAACGGTTACGTGTTCCCGAGCCTTTTCCAGGTCTTTCAGTACCTCCTGAACCAATTCATGATCCTGCTGATAAAATGTTGACTCCGACACCTGTGATTCCAGCTTTCCTACATGGTTTTCTGCGGTATGAATAGTTTCTTCTATGTTGGCCAGCTCTTGTTTCTCTTTGTACGTAAGACGCTGTGAAACGGAATGGGCTGCCTCTACTGTTTCGACTTTCGGTTTCTCGGCTTGTTGCTGCTGCGTTTTCGCTTCCGCTTTTCGTTCAGCCATCTGCTGCTCATGAAAGATATGATAGTCTTCGTAGTTCCCCGCACTGAAATATAAACTTCCGTCTTCCTCAAATACGATTAAATGTGTACACAGCCGATTGATGAAATAACGGTCGTGGCTTACAATAATGGCGCACCCGTCAAAGGATTCAACGGCCTCCTCCAGAACGCGGAGAGTTGGCAGATCCAAATCGTTGGTGGGCTCATCCAGCACCAGCACGTTGCCGCCTTTCAATAATTTTTTCGCCAGCTCCACGCGATTACGTTCCCCGCCGGACAGGTTTCCCATAGGAGAGTACACCGTATCCATATCAAACAAAAGCCGCTCCAGGTAGGCTGGTATGTAGACCCGCCGACCGTTTACCTCCATGTAATTTCCGCCATCGGACACAAAATCGAGGATGTTCTGCTCTGGATCTATTTCCGAATGAGTCTGATCGATATAGAGGAATTCGGTGGTGTCCCCCATAATAACCTTGCCCTTGGCACGTTCCTCTTGMCCCATGAGACAKCGCARGAGCGTCGTCTTCCCGCTRCCGTTACGYCCCACRATWCCCAGACGCATTCCTTTCTGCATAATGAATGACACATCTTTAAAAAGCATTCGTCCCTCCATTTCACACGAAAGTGAATCCACATCCAGGATGCGCTTACCCAGCCTCGGTGGTACAGGAATTTCAAATGATGCCTTCTTGTGTACCTGGGGGCCGCCCTCTGCTTCCAAATCGTCATAGCGTTTGATGCGGGCTTTTTGTTTTGTGCTGCGCGCTTTCGGTCCACGACGCAGCCATTCCAATTCCCGGCGCAGCACATTTTGCCGGGACTCTTCAGATTTAGCTTCGGAGTCCTGCAATTGTGATTTATACTCCAGGAAGCGATGGTAGTTTCCAGGAAAACTGTACAGGCGATTAAATTCGATTTCTACAATCCGGTTCACCACCAGTTCCAGGAAATATCGGTCGTGCGTGATGAGGACACAGCTACCTGGGTAGGTTGCCAGATACTTTTCTATCCACTCCGCACTCGGCGTATCAATATGGTTCGTAGGCTCATCGAGCAACAGCACATCCGGCTTGGATAACAAGGTGGCAGCCAAATCAACGCGCCGCAATTCTCCCCCCGACAGGGTTGACAGAATTCGCGACGACTCCGGTAATGCCAATTCCCGTGACACCTTATTTATTTCCTGTGGAGTATCCCACGCGCCCTTAACTTCCAACTCATGGCATAACGCTTCGTATTCATGCTGTAACGCGTCGTCGTCTCCGCCCGTTCCGGTTGTCATGGTTACGACCAGCTCATCGTGACGCTCCAGCAGCATGCGAAGATCTTTGCATGCATCGTCCAGTGCCTGTCCTACGGTCAGAGATTTATCCAGCGGACATTCCTGGTGCAGATATCCCACCCGAATTCCCTGCTTCCGGGTGATCAGGCCTTCATCAGGTTCCTCAATCCCGCATAATAGCTTCATAAGCGTAGACTTRCCCGAACCGTTCCGTCCGATGAGCCCTACTCGCTCGCCATCGTGGATAGACAGGGAGATATCCTGCAGAACGGGCTGCGCGCCAAAGCCCTTGGTGATGCGCTGGGCACTCAAAACTACATCGGTTGTTGCGGATGAACTCATGGGATTTATCTTCACGGTTTACAGGTGGTTACGCGGCACGAGTGCGCCAATGTATGCAGTACCGTCAGGTCCGCACATGGAATACGCTCAATGTTCATRGTATTATTGCATTTTGGGATGACACCATTCCATCCGTAGCGTGTTATACAGCGAACAAGCCGTTCGTTTCATCTGGACTCGGATGGTGATTAACTCTGGCTCATGARGCAGTCTTGAGCTCGWACAAGGATTTTTTCCATTGACTACGGACCACCAACAGGTTCCCCCCCCGCCATTTTTRCGGCGGTATATTTTTTCCGTTGATCACAAAGTCAYCGGCATTCAATACGGATTGACGTCCCTCGTCTTTATCTTTTTCGGCTTTTTCCTCATGCTTCTCATGCGGTGGCAATTGGCCTATCCCAACGATCCCATCCCGTTTTTAAAGAACTTAGCCAACAGCGATACGGAATTCATTATCGACGGCTATATGGATCCGGGGTTCTACAATGCGCTGGGTGCCATGCACGGTACGATTATGATTTTTCTGGGCGTGGTCCCTCTGGCTGTAGGAGCATTCGGGAATTATTTAGTACCGCTGCAAGCGGGAACCTGCGATATGGCCTTTCCGCGTCTCAACATGATGAGCTATTGGTGGTATTTTCTGGGCGGCGTAATTATGCTGGCCAGTTTTTTCGCTCCCGGCGGCCCGCCCAATTCCGGCTGGACCTCGTACCCCCCGCTCTCGGTTATAGCTATGGACGGTCAGACGTGGTGGCTCATAGGGATGTTCTGCCTTATCATGTCCTCCCTGTTTGGCTCCATCAACATTATCGTTACCATCGTGCAAATGCGTACCGAGGGTCTCACCTATATGCGCATGCCTTTTTTCCTGTGGACCCAGCTCGTAACAGCGTTCATTCTGCTTCTTGCCTTTCCACCATTACAGGCCGCGGCGGTTTTACAGCTTATGGATCGCCTGGTAGGTACCAGCTTTTTCATGCCCAGCGGACTCATCGTAAATGAGGAGATCCTCCCCATCAGCGGCGGCGGCAGCACCTTGCTCTGGCAGCACCTGTTCTGGTTCCTGGCGCACCCGGAAGTGTATGTACTGATTCTTCCTGCTATGGGTATCGTAGCGGAGGTTATCGCCAACAACACCCGCAAGCCCTTGTGGGGCTACAAGTCCATGGTATACAGCACCCTGTTTCTCGCCGTCATGTCGTTCGTTGTATGGGCGCACCACATGTTTCTTACCGGCATGGGCACYACCATCAGCGCATTTTTCCARACCACCACCATGATCATCTCTGTACCRTCCATTGTTATCCTGTCRGCRYTGGTWATWWCKCTSTACGGCGGCTCAATACGATTCAATACRCCCATGCTTTTCGCCTTGGCATTTCTACCCATGTTTGCTATCGGCGGACTCACCGGGCTCCCGTTGGGACTGGCTGCTACCGACATCCATCTCCATGACACGTACTATGTGATTGGTCACTTCCATTACGTAGTCGCTCCCGGTACCATTTTTGCCTTGTTCGCCGGAATCTACTACTGGTTCCCTAAAATAACCGGGCGAACCATGAATGAGACGCTGGGTAAAATTCACTTTGCCACTTCCATCGTATTCATGAACGTCATTTTCATGCCCATGTTTATACAGGGAATGGCTGGCGTATCACGAAGGCTTTTTGACGGTGGAGAAACCTATGCCCATGCACAAGAAGTTTTAGGTCTGAATAAAATGATGAGTTTAGGCGCATTCTGCCTGGCCATCGCGCAACTGCCGTTCATCTTCAATTTCTTCTGGAGTATGTTTGCCGGGAAAAAAGTCGGTTCCAACCCATGGGAATCAACCACTATGGAATGGGCAGCCCCGTCGCCTCCCATTGGTCACGGAAATTTTGAGACAACCCCAGTGGCAACACAGGGCCCGTATGAATACAGTGTCCCGGAAGCGGAAACAGATTTTTCACCACAGTGGGAAACCAACGAGAGGTAATCCATGGAAATACCGTATACTGTAAAACCCAGACCCGACACCGGTTTGTACAATGGCAAGCTGGGTATGTGGCTGTTTCTCGCTTCGGAGGTCATGCTCTTCGGTGCCTTGTTCTCCTCCTACGTTCTCCTTCGTGTAAATGCTCAAGACTGGCCACGCGGTGCGGATTTACTTAATGTCCCCTTGGCCACTGGCAACACGATTTTGCTCATTACCTCCAGTATGACTATGGTCATGGCGTGGGCGGCATTGAAAATGAATGACTTCGGAAAGTTTCGCAAAATGCTGGGCATCACCATCGCGTTGGGGATCGCCTTCCTCATACTGAAAGGTTTTGAGTACAACGATAAATTCAGCCACGATCTCTACCCAGCCACGAGCACTTTCTACGCCATTTACTTTACGCTTACGGGTCTGCATGTCATTCATTTACTGGGAGGGATTTTGGTCTGTGCCTGGCACGCGTTATTCGGCAAGAGTTTCTGGGAGAAGCATCCCGAACAATTCACCAATAGGATAGAAGTAACGGGACTGTACTGGCATTTTATTGATTTGGTTTGGCTGGTTATGTTCCCCATTCTCTATCTCACTTGAGGATATCTTCATGAGTAATGAAAATATAGAGCAACAAGTAAAAGCCCATCAGAAAATATATGCTGCACTGCTCATTCTCACACTCGTGTCAGCCGGAGCCGTCATGGCTGGATTGTCAGCAGGTGCCGCTATTGTGCTGGTGATGACGGTGGCAACAGTACAAGGATTCCTCATTGCCTTCAATCTGATGCACTTAAAAAAGGAACGAAGTGCAATGAAAGGTTTGTTCGCGCTGTGCATCTTTTTCATTGCGTTTCTGCTAGTAGCCACGATGGTCGCCCAGAGAGATACTATCGYGGGWACAGACAAGCTGGAGTACACCCCTGCTCCAGCKRCRCAAGCGGAGGARCACTGATGTCACTGAAAGCCTTTCATCTTGTATTTATCGCTATCAGCACGATCATGGCCGTGGGATTCGGTGGATGGTGCATAGCCCAGTTCTTCACCCAAGATGGCGGAGCGGGCTATATCGTATCGGGCATATTGTCTGCATTGGCAGGCGCTGGGCTGGTGGTCTATGGTATCCGGTTCGCCCGTAAATGGAAGGACGTGAGCTTTATATGACCCGTATGTCACGCTCTATAGTTCTTTTCATCGCCGTTATTGTCGCACTNGCCATTTCCGGTGAGTCAATTCACGCATGCGCTACCTGTTTCGGTGCCGAGGGTAGTCCCCAAACCCAAGCCATGAACGCCGCAATCATTACTATGCTGGGAGTCACATACACCCTCTTCATGGGGATAGCTGCCACCGGTTATTTTCTCTGGCGACGTTCTCTGGCAAATTCAGCGAACTCCTTACTAGAAGATACCGAAGAAGGAATCAACACCCATGACTGATTTCCTATTCCTGCCCGTAAATGCGTCTGACCACGGTGCCAAGATCGACAACATGCTTCTGTATGTTCATATCATTATGGTGGTGATATTTGTAGGATGGGCCATTTTCTTCTCCTACACGCTATGGCGGTTCCGTAGAAAAAAGAATCCCAAGGCCGATTACGCTGGTGTAAAAAAACATACCTCCAGTTATCTCGAAGTGGTGGTGGTAGCTGTTGAGGCGATTTTACTTGTCGGTTTTTCCATTCCCTTCTGGGCCGCTGAAGTGGATGCCAGGCCCGAGCCTCAATCGAACCCCTTTGAAGTACGGGTTGTTGCCCAGCAGTTTTCATGGAACGTGCATTACCCAGGGGCGGACGGTGTATTTGGTCGGACCGCTCCCGATCTGGTAGATGAAGTCGACAACCCCTTGGGACTGGACAAGAACGACCCACATGCTGCAGATGATATTCATTCAAWRMMWRYGCKMSSAYYGMSYAASSGRCSRSRKSCYSWCMYMMATCYRWCRRSTWMWKRCGKRWKWSRMWCWKYWGCYMTYCSTGAGTTTCGGGTCAAGCAAGATGTTATTCCCGGCATGAGCATTCCCGTTCACTTTACCCCCACCATGACCACCAAAGAATTTCAGGCCCTGGTGGGTGACGAGACACGGGAGTTCGAAATTGCCTGCGCCCAGTTATGCGGTATAACGCATTACGCCATGAGGGGATTCCTGAGAGTGGATACGGAAGAGAATATCCAGGCATGGTTAGCGGAAAAATCCCAATAAAGCCAGCTGAGTCAGTTCACATACGACAGCGTTACCATGCTGTCACTACATTCGAGTAGACGGATTCAACGACGAAGTCCGCATGATTCACCACCGACTTTTTCATTTACTGCCTCTTACATTTAGTATAGCGTTACAATAGGTTCATTTGAATATCTTTGTATCGAGCGGGGATTCCGAGGTTGAAGAATCGTCGTGAATATCTGAGGTTATGTACTACGAAAAAAATGCTTCACAATCGGTATACTCTACGTTATACTAGCCTAGTAAATAGAGAGTATTTAGTGCTGTGTACCCGTCGGACAGGATTAACTGTTGGGCAGGAGGAATACGAGTAATGGAGCAGGCTGACTCAAGCAATGAAACGAGCCCCTCATTCTACGCCCGTGTGCTCGTCTATAGCGTTGGAATCTGCGGCGGCATTGTGACTGGCCTTGGTATTTTTACCATGTCCTTTGCTGAAGCCGGTTCGTATTTCAATGACGATGCGGCGGCCTGCATGAACTGCCATGTCATGTCAGATCATTTTGATCAATGGAGTCGGAGCTCACACAGCAACGTGGCGGTCTGCAACGATTGTCACGCCCCAGAACACATCATTTCGAAATATCTTGTTAAGGGAATCAACGGCTACAATCATTCCCTTGCGTTTACGACCGGCAATTTCGAGGATAACTTTTCAATAACGAAATTAAACAGAAATGTAGCTGAGCAGAATTGTGTCCGGTGTCACGACGCGCTCACMCATTCAATCAATTTTGATCCAGAACCGATATCGTGCCTACAATGCCATTCAGGTGTAGGGCACTAAATCACAGCAGGAGGACCAAAGATGGCAGCATCTCGTTCGGGAAATTTTAAAAAAAACATTATCCTGTGGGCCGTTACAACCGTAGTGGTTATTCTTGGCGTAGCACTCATAATGAATATCGCATCCAGAAAGGACGAAGCCCAGGAACCCTATTTTCGCGTAGCTGAAAYCAAWGACACCATAGACGATCCTGCGGTTTGGGGCCAGAACTTCCCGCTCCAATACGACAGTTTCAACATGACAACCGACTACGAACGCACAAAATTTGGCGGGAGTGAGGCGCTACCCAAGCTCTCGTCCGCTGACGACCCACGCACGCTGGTGGCCCCTTCACGAATCGAAGAGGATCCCAGGTTGCCACTCATGTGGGATGGTTATGCATTTGCTATCGACTATCGCGAAAAAAGAGGCCATGCGTATATGCTGGAGGATCAAACCTATACCAAACGCATCACCGAGCGCGCACAACCAGGGACCTGCATCTCCTGTCACGCGTCTACCGTCACGGCACTCAACATCATCGGAGAAGGCGATCCGGCAATAGGTTCGCTCAAGCTTGCCGGAATGTCCTACGAAGACGCGCGACAACATGTTACCCAAGCAATCGCCTGTATCGATTGTCACGATCCGGACACGATGGGCCTTCGGATTTCCCGCCCTGAATTCAAGACTGGGATTGCCGCATACAAAGCGTCGCAAGGGATACCCGACTACAACGTGGATACCATGGCCACACAGAATGAGATGCGATCATTTGTCTGCGCACAGTGCCACGTTGAATACTACTTTGACGGTAAATCCAAACAATTGACCTTTCCCTGGTCCAACGGTGTACTCGCAGATGAAATCCTGGAATACTACGATGAGATAGAATTCCAAGATTGGACCCATGCGAAGACCGGTGCCGCCATGTTAAANCCGCAACACCCGGAATTTGAAACATGGAGTCAGGGGGCGCATGCTGCGGCAGGAGTTTCCTGCACGGATTGCCACATGCCTTATACCCGTGTGGGTGCAAAAAAAATAACTGACCATCATGTGAGAAGCCCGTTACTTAACATCAATCGTGCCTGTCAGGTCTGCCATAAGGATTCTGAACAGGACATTCTCGCGCGCGTGGAATCTATTCAGTCCAAGACCGCCGAAATGTCGAACAGGACATTGGATTCCCTCATGTCTCTTCTCGATGCAATCGAAGAGGCAAAAGTATCAGGTGCTTCTGATGATGATCTTATTGGAGCGCTACAGGCTCAGCGACGGGCAACCTGGTATGTAGATTACGTTGAAGCGGAGAATTCAACGGGTTTTCATGCACCTCAGGAAACCGCCCGCGTTCTRCATCGRGCCATGGACGAAATCACAAAGGGGCATCTATCCCTCAATCAATCTCAATGAATGAAATGACCTCTCACCTGTTGTAAAATTACCGCCAGTTATTTCCCAAAATAGGCGAGCTTCATTTTCTGTGGCTTACGGTCTAACAAGTCTTGGGCCAACGTGGATTGTGGAATGATTTCCAGGGCGCGTCGTCAGTGGCTGCGAGATTCTTCGGGTTCAGTGCCAYCGCCCGATCCGCAGATCGCTCCATCTCATGACGATACTTTCGCACTTTATACTTGCTGYGCATGAGTATGCCCAACAGATCAGCCTGAACTYGGAAAWGTTCAGAGGTCTTGGCCTCGTCCACAATAGACGTCAACCCTTCGTTCACATAGTGATCGATACGTATACCGAAATTCCGTTTATTCTGGTAAGGACATGAATCCCACAGAATGTTTTTGGTATGATTAGAACTCCTGTAGTTTGTGATTTCTCAATAAGGTTCACTATTCATGCGCGTACTCATTCTTGGCGGAACGGGCCTGCTCAGCACCCCACTGGTCGAACAACTCATCCAGCACGGCCACGAGCCGATCCTGTTTAACAGGGGAACCACGCCTAGTAGATTATCTAAAAAAGTAAAAACCATTCACGGTACCCGAAGTGATTTCGAGACCTTCGAAGCGCTTATGGAAGATGAAAAATTCGATGCCGTAGCCGATTTCCTCACCTTCGACTCCGCTACAGCGTCGAATGCAGTGCAGACCTTCGCCAAGAAAACCGACCATTATCTTTTTGTCAGCGCGGCGGCGGTATACGGTCCGCTGGAAAGTCTTCCTGCCGACGAAAACACATCTCACCGCGCCACGGGACAGTATGGGCAGCACAAAAGTGAAGCGGAATCGATTTTCGCGGAGGCAGCGGTACACAGCAATTTCCCYRTCACYATCGTGCGYCCATCGCTGGTATATGGACCGGGTCAGACTCTTCCAAGTATATGGGGATACGAYAGCTGYCTGGTGGAACGCATCCGACAGGGGCTGCCGATTCCTGTTCCGGGAGACGGKTACGGTCTACTCCAGCCGGTATTCAATAGCGATGTGGGTGTTATGATGATGGCGATGCTGGATCGAAAAAAAAATACCGTGGGTGGCACGTATAATTTAACGGGAAACAAGACGGTGGACTGGCGTACATTTTTCTCTTCCATGGGCACAGTGTTGGAAAAAGAACCGCATCTGGCACCCATAACCACAGGACAGCTCATCGCGGGATCTCCACCGGATGCATCGACATTGCTGGAAGAAATTTTCCAATACCACATGGTTTATGACAATACACGGCTTCGGAAAATTTTACCGAAAGATTTCTCTTATACTGATCTGTCGGATGGGTTTAAACAGACCATTTCCTGGCTGGATGAAACCCACGCCCATCTTCCACCGGAGGAACAGCCTTGGATACATGCGCTGGTGGATAGCGCTCTGGATTTCGAGAAAGATTTGGCGTTGAGCGATCACGCCTTCGATCACGATATTTTCAACCGGGATTAACCAGGCTATGCCGTTTACACATGCTGCCGCGCACAGCCCCGACCTGAAACAACCCGATGCAGATCGGCTGYACAATCTCCTTTCTACTTACGGTAGTCAGTCGCTGAGTTATTCCGCTACCCAGCCCAATCTTCGGTATTTTGGTGATCCGGAAACTGGTRTCATCCCTTWTACAAAACGATGGGGCGTAACTCTCTCTCTGGGGAATCCTCTATGCTCCCCTGAATACACCGAAACATTGTGCCGTCATTTTTTGCAGGAACATCCCAACGCCCTTTTCGCTCAGGTAGAAGGCCACACAGCCCATACCCTCAAGGCTTTGGGATTGTATGTTACCCCGGCGGGCATGGACTGCCACATCGATCTTTCCTCTTTCAATCTTCAAGGCAAAACGAAACGCGACCTGCGCCRTTATCGTAATCGGGCCAGTGCTGGATCGGTGGTCGTGGAAGAAGCCATCGACACCTCCGCGCTGCGCGAATCCCTGGTAGGAATATCTTCGGCATGGATTGCTCGGAAACGTGTACATCGGCGTGAACTGGCATTTCTGGTACGGCCTTTTCATACGTATCCCGAGCGAGATACTCGTCTGTTCGTAGCGAGAATAGGATCGGCTACGGCGGGATTCGTAATCTTCGACCCCATGTACGATCACGGAATCGTTACTGGGTGCACCGCCGTCATCGCCCGTGTACTTCCGGATGCCCCGGAAGGAACACTGGATACCATCGTGATGGAAGCAGCGACTCAATTTCGTGCCGAAGGAAAGAGTAGTCTGAGCCTAGGCGTGGCGCCCCTCTACCGAATGRAAGAAGCCGCCGCATTGATGGGCAAAGGTGCCTTACCTCTCTACCATGCATGCCGAATCCTCTACCGCATGTCCTGGCAGCCCATTCTGAATGTACGGGGACTCAGTTTTCACAAGTCCCGATATCGTCCCCAGGAACGCCCGGTCTACTTGGCTACCACCTCGCCTCTAGGCATTCCACAGATGATCGCCCTGCTTCGGACATGCCGGATTCTATAAATAGCTGAAATTCTATAAATTCAATTGTTACCCACCCCCGCTACACCAATTTTCTTGACTAGCCCTTCAAAACTCGCTATAAGTACAGATAAGGGTGTTGTATTGTAGGGTGAAGYAGTGTCGATATTTGACACTTCGAGGGAGAGCTATGCTTAGCTGGAAGATTGGTGACGTTTCTGTCACTAGAATAATGGAAGTGGAACTGCCGGGCCTGCAATTTATTCYGCCMAAAGCCATTCCTAAGAATATCCTTCCCATTCCATGGCTGTTTCCTCATTTCGCCACGCCGGAGGGGGACCCCATCGCCAGCATCCATGCTTTGGTTGTGGAGTCACAGGGCAAGAAAATTATGGTGGACACGTGTCTCGGCAATAACAAAAATCTGCATATTAAGTTTTGGAGTAACCGCAACGGACCTTTTCTGGAGGATTTACAAACTGCCGGGTATGCCAGGGATGATATTGATACGGTGCTGTGCACTCACTTGCATCCCGATCATGTAGGTTGGAATACCATGTTGGATAGCGATACATGGATACCTACTTTCCCTTGCGCAGAATATCTTTTCGGACGGGTTGAGTGGGAATTTTGGAACACCCATCGAAAAAGCGTCTCTGGAAATCTCTACGAGGAATCCATTCAGCCTATCATTGATGCACGCCTCCATGCGCTAGTAGAAACGGATCACCGCATCACAGATGAAGTATGGCTGGAACCTACTCCAGGACACACCCCGGGTCATGTGTCCGTGCGTATTGAATCGCAAGGGAACCATGGGGTTATTACAGGCGATGTACTCCATCATCCCTGCCAAATGGCCCACCCTGAATGGAAATGCACGGCGGATCATGACCCTGCCGAAGCTCAAGCTACCCGTCGAGCCTACCTGGACAATCTGGCGGACTCGCCTACATTGGTCATCGGCACTCATTTCGCTGCGCCCACAGCCGGGTATGTGAGGCGGGATGGAGATACCTACTGGTTTGAATTGAAATAAAAAAGGCGGACACGAGGTCCGCCCAACTTGAATCAAATTGTTCCGCGATTTACTTGGGAGCCATACGGATAGCGCCGTCGAGACGGATGGTTTCACCGTTCAGCATCTGGTTTCGTGCAATTTCCAGAGCCAGGGTGGCAAACTCGGAGGGTTCTCCCAGCCGTGGAGGGAAAGGTACCTGAGCGGCGAGAGAAGCTTTGGCTTCTTCGGGCAGGGCCGCCAACAGCGGTGTATTGAACAATCCCGGAGCGATGGTCACACAGCGCATACCCATCTTGGCCAGGTCACGGGCGATGGGCAGGGTCATACCGACCACGCCGCCTTTGGATGCGGAATAGGCCGCCTGACCTATTTGACCGTCGAATGCTGCAACGGAAGCAGTGTTGATGAATACACCGCGTTCGCCGGACTCGTCTGCATCAAACTCGGACATTTTGGTGGACGCCAACCGAATTACGTTGAACGTGCCGATGAGATTCACCTTGATGACGAATTCAAACATGGACAGATCGAAGGGGACACCTCGGCTGGTGGTTCGCATGGCAGAGCCGATGCCTGCGCAATTCACCGCGCCGTTCAAGCCGCCGAATGTTTCCACGGCCAAGTCCACCGCCGCCTGAACCTGTTCTGTATTGGTCACATCGCACTCGATACCGCGAGCGCTATCGCCAATCTCTCCGGCCAGTTCGTCGTAGCCTTTCAGGTCTGCAATAACTACATTCGCGCCATTCTCGGCATATAGCCGGGCCGTTGCTCCGCCCAGGCCGGAAGCGCCGCCTGTAATAATGTACGTTTTTCCTTTCAAACTCATGGTAATCTCCTTGGTATACGAGGGTGGGGTCGCGAAGACCGATTCCCAATCGGAATCGTGTCGAATGTACGCAGCCCATTAGTTAATGACCGAACAGATAGTGTATGAAACAGCCCGTATCAAATCAAGTAGAAAGAGAAGGTGGCTATACGCGGCTCAATAGCCTTTCCAGCCGTACTCTTTGGAGATACGTGCCAGGAGGGGTTTGAAAAGATACCGACCGCTATCGCTGT
>NVWG01000201.1 GCA_002746185.1 Candidatus Hydrogenedentota bacterium | reverse complement strand
GGCGGCGACGCGTTCTTCCTATACTACGAAGCGAAGTCCGGGAAGGTATACGCCTACAACGGCAGCGGACGCTCCCCGAAAAATCTGCCCCGCTCGTATTTCGATGAGAAAGAGAAGCAGGAAATCGACGAAGGCACCTGGGAAGCGGTGACCGTGCCCGGCGCGGTGGATGCCTACGCGGCGGGACTGGAGCGTTTCGGGAAGAAGTCATTTGCGGAGGTCCTCGCTCCGGCGATTCGCTACGCCGAGGAAGGCTATCCCGTTCACGAAGTGGTGGGGCTGGTCTGGGCGAGCTACGCGGGCAAACTGCAGAAGCACGAGTGGTCCAAGAAATTGAAACTGAAAGACGGGCGCGCGCCGAAGGTGGGGGAGATATTCCACGACCCCGCGTTGGGCGCGTCGCTGCGGAAGATCGCGGAGGGCGGTCGCGATGCTTTTTATAAAGGCGATATTGCGAAGGAGATTATACGGTACTCGGATGAATCCGGCGGCTTCCTCACGCTGGATGACTTCGCTTCCCATACCGGCGACTGGACCGAGCCGCTCAGCACCAATTATCGGGGCTACGACGTGTGGCAATGTCCCCCCAACGGGCAGGGCATGGGCGTGCTCATGATGCTGAATATCCTGGAGGGATACGACATGCCGTCCATGGAATATCAGTCAGCGGAATATCTCCACGCCATGATCGAGGCGAAGAAACTGGCATACGCGGACCTGAGCAAATTCGTAGGCGATCCCACGCGCGGCGATATTCCGGTGAAGGGAATGTTGTCCAAGGAATACGCGGCGGAGCGACGCAGCCTCATCGACCCCAAACATGCCGCCGAAGCCRTAGACCCCGGCACACCTCCCGGCGGCGACACGGCGTATATGACAGCGGTGGACCAGTGGGGCAACGCGTGTTCCTTCATTAACTCCCTCTATGCGCCCTTCGGCACAGGCATCGTGGGCGGCGACACCGGGATTGCCCTGCAGAATCGCGGCGGAGGCTTCACGCTGGAGAAAGGCCACTTCAACGAATACAAACCCGGCGTGCGTCCGTTCCAGACGATCATTCCGGGTATGGTGACCAAGGACGGCAAGTTATATATGTCGTATGGTCTCATGGGCGGGTCCATGCAGCCCCAGGGTCACGTCCAGTTTCTCCTCAGCCACCTCGACCACGGCCTCACCATCCAACAGGCCAACGACATGCCTCGATGGCGGCACATGAACGGTCAACTGGTGCGCTTCGAACCCGGCTACCCACCCGACATACTCGACCAGCTCCGAGCCATGGGCCACCAAGTAAAACCCGGCGTCTTCACCCAAATGGGCGGCGCACAAGCCATCATGGTCAATCCCGATACAGGAGTCCTACTAGGCTCCTCCGACCCAAGAAAAGACGGCGCGGCGATGGGGTACTGACTTACCTTTTCTTTGGAAAAAGGACCTTCCGGCCGGATTATTAAATAGGAAGCTGTTGCATAGGTGTATGTCATTGATTCCAGCACGTCTTACTAAATAAGTGAAACGAATTAGTGCTAATAAATCTATTTCAGGCTTGACATAGGCAATAGAAAGCCTATAATAGTAGTTAGTCAAAAAAATATTCTACGCTTTTAAGGTGCTGTTTTGAAAATCTGTGGATATATATGCTTTCTTGTAATGTTTGTCAATTTAATGGCTGTTCATCAAGTCTCCGCACAAATACCCTCTTTGGAAATAACCAGGATTAGTGGTCCGGCAGATTTAGATTCATCTTCTTTCCCAAAAATTGCCATGGGTAAAAATGGTGTGTGGATGTCCACTTGGACAAATGATCGGGATGACAATGATGAGCCTTTCTACATATCCAAATCAACGGACTATGGGGCCACATGGATATCAGAGCCATTTGATATTAACATGCAGGGGTTCGAAAGTTTTCGCTATGCCAACATCGCTACAGACAAAAAAGGAAATTGGTACATTGCCTTCGTGGGATTCCCAGTACTCAGTAACCATCCGGTCATTTTAGTAACCACATCCAACGATGATGGTGATTCATGGTCTCAGCCCTCAGTCATTTTCAATAGTATAACCAACCGTAGAGAGCTTTTTTCGTCTTTGAATGTCGGGCCTGATGGTAAATGTGTTATCTCCATTTTTAATGATTGGAGTCAATGGGTATGTGATACCGATGATTTAGGCAAGAACTGGTCAGAGCCACGCTTGGTTGCTTCTAGAGAAAGTGGAGTTGCGAAAAAGCGAAATTGGTTTGCAGGGAAAATAACTGTAGATGCTGGCGAGCATTGGGTCGTACCTGCTCAATCCGACGTGAGAGTCAGGGATAGTGAAACTGGTAATTTGGTCAGGTACGAGAATATCTCATCTTTTCATTCTATTGACAATGGGGATAGCTGGGTCGAGATCGAACATTTTACGGAACCCGGTTGGGTTTGTTCCATTCCATCAATCGCTACCGATTCGAATGGGAATTGGCTCATTGCATGGATTGCATCTCGCTTAGAAGATCGATATACGGCCTTGTTTTTCGCCAAATCTACCAATGATGGAGTTACGTGGTCGGAACCAGAAATAATTGGCGGAAATGAAAATTACGAATATTTCCAATTTCCAATCATGCATACAGATGGAGGAGGAAATTGGTTTTTGTTTTTTTATACAGATGCAGGGGCTGAGTATATTTATTCTTCGAATGTTGGCGTTGATTGGAGTGGACAAATTGTTCTGGATGAGTATGTTCATGAGTTTGATATTGCTGATAATGGAATGGGTAAGTGGCTTTATGTAGGTTCGGAGTATTGGTCATATGATGCCGATCTTCATGTCGCTCGATTTCATGTCTTCCCCTATCAAGATATAGAGCCCTGCGAAGATGAAGAGAGGATTATTGAGCAGTACGAGGGTTTTGTTGAGGAGTTTTCGGTTTCRGATGACATGGACAGTGACGGGCTGCCGGATCGAGCGAGTCTGGCTTTAATAGCGGCAGCGTCTTGTCAGTATCAAACCAGCAATGGTGCGGCTACCAATGTTGCCTATAAGATAAACCGGGATCAATTCGAGCTGGAATCGTTTGCATTTGAGTACTCTGACTACGATGCAATCATCCCTGCGTTAATGTCGATGAGCACCGCCATGCAGCAATATTTGATCAGTACAATCGAATTACCATTCGAATTTGACTACCCTGTGGTAAATTGTACATCTCCAGACGATTGTACTCCTGTAGCTGTGGATGATGATAAGGCAAACAGTAGTCTTCGAAATAGCAATGTGGTGATCTGCCAAAACTGTGAATCGCTTTCAGGATATGGTGATCCTGATTGGGATAACACCAATAATTTTTCAGAATATTCGAATGTAATTTCTCAAGGCGGTTCGTTAGATGATTTTACAAATGCAGCATTGGATTCAAGATCAGACGGATCGGAAACATCTTCAAGTAGCTCATCCGGTTTCCCTTGCCTGATAGCAACTATGTACGGGAGCAACCTGGGAGACGGTGGATTAGTGCCTATTCGCGAATTTAGGGATACGTTTTTGATGTCTAATTCTATCGGGATAGGAATTAGTGATATATATTATCGACTCTCACCCGCCGCATCGAAGTATTATTTGTCGAATCCTGCGCTAGCGTCGGTCTCGAATAGCACAGCGCGTTTCGCCAGATCATATTCAGTATGGTTTTCGTGCGGGGTATTCTTTGGGTTGTTGGGTTGTTTCGCTTTACGGAGTAGAAGAAAACAAGGTCATGTTGAACGTGATCACACTCGACGTTTTTCTTCTCGCTAGTCAATATTTCAGTTTTTCTACCCTGTTGTACGTTGTGGTGGAGTTTCCTGACCCAGCCGTTGTGCCAGGGCCTCCAGACCCAGGCACTGGCCTGACCCGGAACGGGTCTCCGGCTTCACTCTACAGCCATGCACCGGACCTCACAATACTCAATAAAATAAGCCCTTTCATGTCTCTGTACATTTTCGCACCCCGTTGTTTCCCCCACCGCTCCTATCGAAGCCTTACCGCTCCCTTTCTCCACTCCAATCCGGGTCACCGCAACAGGGTTGTCATGTATATAGAGACCACTCACGAGTCTGGGCAACCCATGAGCAGGTTCTCGACAGTACCTACCACGCGGTTTGGGTGCCGTGACGGCAAGTACAAGGGATAACGCAACATGTATTTGGGAGAAGTGCATCTCCACAAGAAATTAAATAGTGTGGCACAGTCGCCCTCGGCTGTGTTTTTAAGTGACTCACAGCCGGGGGCGGTTGTGCCACAATTTGAACCTGCCTCAAAACGGAAACTAATGAATGGAAAATCAATCCATCTGTGTAAATCTGTGGCATCTGTGGATAAAATGGTTTTTTGAGATGACCCGGGCGGTTCGCGAACCACCCCTACAGTGTGGGGACGATCTATTTACGCCAGCCCGTTCAGTATCCCCAGGCCTTCCCGGATGGTGTCGTTGGGTGCGGCGAAGCTGACGCGGAAGTGGGTGTTTTTTTCACTGAACACGCTGCCGGGGATGACAGAGACAAGCCTGTTTCCCAAAGCGGCTGCCGCTGCTGGAATTGATTTTGCCTCACTGTGTGAACAAATGGCGACCATGGCTTATCAACGTCGAACATTGAGTCAAGCCGCATCCGGATAAGGAAGATGATGAATCGGAAAACCAATTCCAGGAAAAATCGCAAAAAACCATCTGCATTTAGTATCGCTACAGATTCTACAGAGCCTGGATGGGGTGCCGTAGGACTGAAAGCTTTTGTGGTATCCGTTTTGGCCATTGTTGCCGTTTTGGTTCTTTTGCGTGGAGGAAAAATGGGGATGAATCATTTTTTCTATGAGAACCCCTCTTATTCTTTGACCCAGATCATTATCGAAACCGATGGGGTGTTAAACCCTTCACAGCTTCAGGAATGGGCGGGAGTCGCACGTGGTGACAACTTGCTGGCATTGGATTTCGCAGAAATAAAAAGCAATTTTGATTTGATTCCCTGGATCCGGTCCACGGAGTTGCAACGTGTTTTTCCAAATAAATTGCTTATCAAAATCACCGAGAGACAACCGATTGCAAAAACAATATAT
>NVWG01000018.1 GCA_002746185.1 Candidatus Hydrogenedentota bacterium | reverse complement strand
GGTTCGCGAACCGCCCCTACGTTACATTGATAAATATCGGCACATTTTAGAAAGGTAGCGGTGGAGCCATAGCCTTTTCCATCAGATATTGTCGGGCTTGTCCGGCGGTGAAGAGGGATCCGGCGATGACGAGGGGAATGCAGGTGTCGCGGGCTTGCTGGATGCCTGTTTCCAGTGCTGTAGTGAAATTGGGGTGAATGGTCGAGGGGATATCGTTGGCACATGCGGTAGCGAGGTCTTCGGCGGGCATGGCTCGGTGGCCGTCGAATTGGGTGAGGATGAAGGATTGGGCTTTTGGGGCCAGGGCATCGAGGATGTCGTTTGCGTCTTTGTCTTTGGCGATGGCGATGAAAAATATGGCGGGACTGGTGAGGGCTTGTTCGAGGGCGTGGGCGGCTTCGGCATTGTGGGCTACGTCGATGATGATGGTTGGATTTTCGTGGACGGTTTCGAATCGGCAGGGCCATTGCGTTTCAGTGAGGCCGCGACGGATGGCCTGAGTGTCAATGCGCGGGAACGTGGGGAGCAGGGATTCCATTGTTGCTAAAGCGATAGCGGCGTTGCTGGCCTGGTATTGTCCGTGTAAGCCCAGGGTGATATCGTTGATATGAGGAAGGGTGCTTGTGTAGGTAAAGAGATTTTTCTCCCACTGGTAATCGAATTCACGGTGCAGCATGCGAACGGGGGCGTGGAGGGAGTCCGCGATGTCCAGGATCACCCGCTGGGGGCCCGGAGATTGTTCGCCGAGTATGAGCGGAACACGGGGCTTGATGATACCCGCTTTTTCGAAGGCGATTTTTTCCAAAGTATCGCCCAGGTAGGCAGTATGGTCCAGGCCGATATTGGTAATCACCGTGGTGAGCGGGGTGATTACGTTGGTAGAATCGAAACGTCCTCCCATGCCCACTTCGATGAAGGCGATATCGACATGCTGATCGGCAAAATATTGAAAGGCGATGGCGGTGTTGAGTTCGAAAAAAGTGGGAGTGATGGAGAGGTTTTCCGCAATATCTCGGTATTGGGCAATATATTTTTTCAGTTCGGTCATAGGGATGGGACTGCCGGAGACCAGGAAACGCTCGTTCAGGTGGATGAGATGGGGACTGGTGAACCGACCCGTTTTATAACCTGCCTGTCGGAAAATACTGTCGAGAAAAGCGATGACACTCCCTTTTCCGTTGGTGCCGCCTACATGCACGGTGGGGATGGCGTGTTGGGGATTTCCTGCGGCCTTCAGGAGTTGATTGATGTTATCCAGTCCGAGCTTGATGCCGTGAAATTCCAGGCTGTTCAGGTAGTCGAGTGGATCTGGCTGCATGGAGAGGCTCGGGTGATGCTAGACTGCGGCAGGGGTAAGATAGCGCATGAGCTTACCCAGGAAAGGCCGCATTTCGTTTCGATGTACGATGCGATCCACAAAACCGTTGTTGTATTGATATTCGGAGGTCTGAAATCCTTCGGGGAGTTTGACTTTGAGGGCGCTCTCGATAAGACGTTTCCCGGCGAAGCCGATGTTGGCATCCGGCTCGGCAATGATGATATCTCCCAGGCTGGCGAAGCTGGCATAGACCCCGCCTGTGGTGGCATCGGTAAGGACGGAAATGAAGGGTACCCCGGCTTCGTTCATACGGCGCACGGCATCGGCTGTTTTGGCCATTTGCATGAGGGCGATGATGCCTTCTTGCATGCGGGCGCCGCCTGAAGCCGCGAAGCAGGTGAAGCAGAGGCGGTTATCGATGGCGTCTTGTGCGGCGCGGCAGAATCGTTCACCAAGTGCGGAGCCCATACTGGCCATGATGAATTGGGCATCCATGGCGGCGAATACGCCTTGATTACCTTCGATCTCGCCGAAGCCGGTGATGATAGCTTCATCTAGTCCGGACGTTTCTTTTGCACGTTCGATACGTTGGGCATAGGTTTCTTTGCCGACGGTGAAGTTGAGGGGGTCAGCGGATTGTACTTCGGTATGAGTAATCCGAAATGTTTCGGGGTCGAGGAGAGATTCGAATCGATCCATGGCGGGGATGCGGAAATGGTGCTCGCAGGCTGGGCAAACTTGATTGTTTTCTTTGACCTCGTTGCGATACACGGCTTTATGGCATTGGGGGCACTTTATCCAGACACCGTCGGGGACTTTCGTGGCTCCATCGCCTTTTGACCCGGCAAATTTACTGCGTTTGAACAGGCTCATGAGTAGCCCCCTTATTTTAAAACGGATCTGCTTTGTGCCGGGACAGTATARCAGGTTTTTAAGAGCGTTAYGGTAATGGAKTCAGRYTTTCTCTGATTCCACTTCTTCCAAGGCTTCGAAATTGGGGGGGTAGTAGAGTAGGCGGCCGCAGTGCTGGCATCCGTGAATTTTGTCGCCAGCCAGTATTTCGTTGACCACTTGGGCCAGCAGGNGCATGTGGCAGCCGCCGCAKACCTCGCCTTTCAGCGGGACGACTACGGAACCGTTGGTAATGTTTTTACGAAGCCGTTGGTACTTGGAGTAGAGGTCGCGGGGAACTTCTACGGTGAGGGGTTTGCGAAGATTTTCCAGTACATCTCGGTCCTTCACAGCTTCTTTGAGTTCATCGTCAATTTCGGTGCATTGGGAATCGATATCGTCCTGTTCCGTTTTAATACGTTTCTTGTCTTCTTCCAACCGTGCCTTGGCATCATCCAGCTCAACCATGATATTGAGGATGCGTTCTTCGTTGGAGGCGATATGTTTTTTTTGGAGTTCAATTTCGTGGAGGAGAGCCTGGTATTCTTCGTTTTTCTTGACGGCGTTGAGCTGTTCATTGTATCTGGTGATTTGGGCTTGAAACTGTTCGATATTGCCTTCGCAGGTCTTTTGTTCTAATTGGAGGTCGGTAGCGATTTGCTCTCGTTCCTGGAGTTCCGCCTTGAGCCGTTCCCGGTGGATTTTGAATTTATTTTTTTGTTTCGGAATTTCGTTTTCACGGGACAGGCATGTCTGTATTTTGGAATCCAGTTCCTGCAGCTGCAGCAAGATATTCACGGAGAAAACCTCCTAAGTGGTCGTCGTGTCCAAACTCATTCAATTTCATAAAAAAACCGCGGCGTATGCCGCGGTTTGAATTATTTTATCCAGCTCATCATGTTTCGGAGCTTTTCGCCGGTTTGTTCAACCGGATGGTTCGCATCGTCATCGCGAAGCTTCTGGAAGTTCTTTCCTCCGGAAGCATATTCTTCCATCCATTCTTTGGCAAACTCGCCGTTTTGGATTCGAGCCAGTGTTTCTTTCATGGCTTTACGAGATTCCTCGGTTATAATTCTGGGCCCTACGGTGAGGCCGCCGTATTCTGCGGTCTCGCTTACGGAATAGTTCATGTACTTCAATCCGCCACGATAGTATAAATCGACGATGAGTTTCAACTCGTGCATTACTTCGAAATAAGCGATCTCGGGCTGATAGCCTGCTTCGATGAGGGTTTCGAAGCCCATTTTAATGAGGGCAGCGGATCCGCCGCATAGTACGGCTTGCTCGCCAAACAGGTCTGTTTCGGTCTCTTCTTTGAAGGTGGTTTTGATAACACCTGCGCGACCGCCGCCAATGGCGGAGGCGTATGCCAGGGCTTTTTTGAGGGCATTGCCGGTGGCATCCTGATAAATGGCTACGAGACAGGGTACGCCAGCGTCGGCTACGAATTCATCGCGGACGAGGTGGCCAGGGCCTTTGGGGGCGATCATGAATACGTCGATGTTGTCTGGTGGGGTAATCATGCCGTAGTTGATGTTGAGGCCGTGGGCGAACATGAGGGAGTTGCCTGCTTCCAGATTGGGCTCGATTTCGTTTTCATAGATTTCTTTTTGGATGGTATCGGGGATGAGTACCTGGATGATGTCGGCTTTCTTGGTGGCTTCAGCGACGGGAAAGATGTGGAAGCCGGCTTCTTTTGCGGCGTTATAGGTGGCGCTGTTTTCGCCGCCGCGATGGCCGATGATCACGTTGACTCCACTGTCACGCAGGTTCATGGCGTGTGCGTGGCCTTGGCTGCCGAATCCGATGATGGCAATAGTTTGCCCCTCAAGATCGGAGAGATTTGCGTCTTTATCGTAGTAAATGGTTGCCATTGGTGTTGTCCCTTCTGTTTATAGGTTATTCAATTATTTTATGGAGTTAAGAGCCGTTGGCGGAGCGCGCCAGGGCGATATTACCGGTTCGTGCCAATTCTTTAATACCAAACGGGCGGATCATGTCGATGAAGGCCCGGATTTTTCCTGCTGATCCGGTGGCTTCGAGAATGGTTGCCTTGGGGCTGACATCCACGACTTTGGCTCGGAAGATGTTGGCAATTTCCAGGAGTTCCGTACGTCGTTTGGTGTTGGTGGCAATTTTGATGAGCACGAGTTCCCGTTCTACGTGTTCGGCTTGGGAGAGATCGGTTACTTCAATAACCTCCACCAGTTTATTGAGCTGGTTTATGATTTGAGCGACTACGTTTTCATCGCCTTGGAGGACGACGGTCATGCGGGAGATGGTGGGGTCTTCTGTAATGCCCACGCAAAGGCTTTCGATGTTGTAGCCTCGGGCACTGAACAGGCCGGAAATGCGGGATAAAACGCCGAAATTGTTGTCTACCAGCACGCTAATGGTATGTGTCATGTAGTCGTTACCTTTTGTTGTATTCGTTCATGGCACTGTCCAATCCTGTTTCCAGGACAGCCAGTGCCGCTTTGGCAGACCGTTCAATCATGTCTGCCGTTTGTTCTCTTTCGTCGGGCCGAAACTTGCTCAGGACGTGATCGGCCAGATTACCGCTTTTCATGTCCTGTCCTACGCCCATTCGCAGGCGCGGGATATTTCGTGTCCCGAGACGTTCTACTACAGACTTCATACCGTTATGCGTACCTGCACTGCCGTCTTTTCGGATGCGAACCCTGCCCAAGGGTAGATCCACATCGTCGTAGAGGACCAGGATATCTTCTGGGTTATCTACGTTGTTCCGCGCTGCCATGGCAACGCTTTCGCCGCTTTTGTTCATATATGTCAGGGGCTTCAGCAGCATGACCCGCGAGTTATTCCAGTTTCCCAGAGCTATCTGCCCTTTGAATTTTTCTTTGTCAAAGGCCAAGCCAATCATTTCGGCTAGTCTGTCAAGAGCTTCAAACCCGACGTTATGCCGCGTATGGCGATATTGATTGCCGGGATTGCCCAAGCCTACGATCAGTTTCAAGGTAGTGCGCTTTCTGAATAGGGAAAACATCCTTAATCGGATGCTGTTTCACCTGCATCATCGGTTGTTTCGCCTGATTCATCAGTTCCTTCTTCTTCGCCTTCAGCTGTTTCCGTTTCGTCTTTGACAACACGCGGTTGATGGATAGCGGCAATGGTGCGATCTGGGTCGGTGAGGATAGTGACTTTATCGTCTACTGTCAGTTCACTCACATGGAGGGAATCGCCGATTTCCATGTGTTCGATATTACTCAACAGAAATTCAGGAACATCCAGTGGTAAACATTCGACTTCGATTTCACGAAGCTGGTGATCGAGTACACCGCCGTCCACGATACCTTGTGGATGGCCTTCGAATTTGATAGCGACAAGGGTGTGAATTTTCTTATCCATGCTGATGCGCATGAAATCGGCATGCATGACGTGACCGCGCACAGGGTGATGCTGTATCTCTTTGATCATGGCGGGGCCGTTCAGGTCAGGCTGATCTTCAATAGCTACATTGAGTATGGCGTGTTCGCCCTGTTCGCCTTGGAGGATGGTGTATAGTTCTTTGGCGTTAATGAGAAGGGTAATGGCATCCTTTTTTTCGCCGTACATGATGCCCGGGAGTTGCCCGGCCAAGCGAGCTTGTCTGGCTGGGCCTTTGCCTGATGTGGTACGCACTTTTGCGTTGAGTGTTAAGAGTTCCATGGTACGTTGTATCTCCGTGTTGTGAATAGTGTGTAGGTTTATGGGTTGCGGCAATTTTACCGGAACAGAATGCTGACTGATTTTTCCTCGTGGATTCGTTTTATCGCCTCTCCAATCAGAGGGGCAAATGAAATTATTTTTATTTTAGGGCAGGCCAGGGCTTCTTCCGTGGGGGGGATGGTGTCGGAAACGATGACTTCATCCAGTACGGATTCGTTGATGCGTTCTATGGCCGGGCCGCTGAATACAGCGTGGGTGGCACAGGCAGTGACGGAGGTAGCCCCGCTATTTTTGAGGGCTTCGGCAGCTTTGCAGAGTGTACCTGCGGTATCAATCATATCGTCGAACAGCATGGCCTCTTTGCCTTCCACTTCCCCGATGATATTCATGACTTCGGATTCGTTTTCTTTGGGGCGGCGTTTGTCGACAATGGCCAAAGGGGTTTCCAAGCGGTTGGCTACGCCTCGGGCACGTCGAACGCTGCCTGTATCGGGGGATACGATGACCATGTTGCTGGTGTCGCGTCCTCGCAGGTGGCGGCAGAATTCTACGTCACCGCTCAGGTGGTCTACAGGGATGTCGAAGAAACCTTGAATCTGTTCTGCGTGCAGGTCTACGGTGAGTGCTCGGTCGGCACCGGCAGTGGTGATGAGATTGGCTACGAGTTTGGCTGTGATGGGTGCACGGGGACGGTCTTTTCTGTCTTGTCGTGCGTATCCGTAGTAGGGAAGCACGGCAGTTACTCGTGCAGCAGATGCGCGTTTGGCGGCATCGATAAGAATGAGAAGTTCCATGATGTTGCGGTTCACATCCGGGGAGGTGCTGTTGACGATGAACACGTCCTTGCCGCGGATGTTCTCACCGATTTGCACTTTGACTTCACCGTCGCTGAATTGGCCGATAGTGGCTTGGCCGAGGGATTCGTGGACGTGAGCGCAGGCCCCCTTGGTGAGATCCATGGAGGCGGTGCCTGAGAAAATTTTCATTTCTTCGCTGTAGGACACGTTTCAACCTTATGTTTGTTCTTGATTTATGCGAGATACTTCTTTAAAAAACAATAAAGATGGCTAGGGCGGTAGGACTCGAACCTACAATCTCCAGTACCAAAAACTGGTGCCTTACCAATTTGGCTACGCCCTAACATAAATCTATGGGACGTGGTTGTTTACGGCGGTACTACTATGCCGGAAATCGTCCGTTATCGTCTCGTGCCAAACCCTATGGCTGAGCCGAAAAAGTATAACAACCGCATGGGGTTAAGTCAAACTTCTGGGTGTCGGGAAATTGTGCAACAGGCTAGCAGCCTGTTGCGAAAGTAGAACGTGGCCTGCGAGCGGTCTTTTTCGCCGAACTCTTCGTTGCGCACCCTTGAAAATACTCGCATTTCCTTCGGGTACCCGCCTCGATTTCAACGAAAAATCCTCGCGCTCGGCATCACGCTACTTGTGCAACAGGCTGCTAGGTATTATATTCGCTGCGGATGGCAGCAAGAAGTGCCAGTGCCCGTGCACTTGATTCTTGGCTTTGAGTGTGGATTTGGGCACCTTCGCCACGTTTGAGCCGGAGTCGCAGATCGGTGAATTCAGCGGCGATGGGGATGACTTGTTGGCCCAGGTCGGTGGCGATATCTTTTTTTCCCATTTCCATAAGGCGGCACAGGGCGCCGTCGCAACCGCAGATGGCGGAGCTGGCCTGGATGATGGCACTGTGGGGTTCGGTTATGTCGGGGGTTTGATAGATCAGGTTGGTCAGATCGGTTTTGGCGGAGTGGATTAGCTCGAAGTCGTCCATTTTGGATTGATCGCCTACATTGTTAAGTCGATCTTCGATTTCCTGGTATTCCAGGTTATAGGTGTTGGCTAATTCGAGGTTGTATTTTAGTTTGCGCAGGTCGCTCTGGATGAGCCGTTGTGCGAGTACATCGCGCCATTGTTCGCAGCGATCGGGGCTGGCCACGAGTATGATGTGGGCTTGGCCGGGGAACATCTCGATATGGCGTTGMCGGGCCATGGGCTGCCAGGTTTGATAGGTGATGTATTCGGACAGGTCGTACATTTCCTGGCCGGGTGCAGCATCGTTGGGTATATTGATGTTTACGCTGGCCATTTCGCGCAGGTTGTTGCTGACGGTGATGTAGAGACTGAAATCGTCGCCGCGAAGATGGAATTGACTGATGGGGGCAATGCCGGGTGCGGGAAGAATGGTGGTATCGGTAGAGATTCCTTTGACAAACCAATCGTCCATGGCATCTTCGATATGTGTTTTCAGATAAAGCGGGGCTAAAGCATCGGCCCATCGCATGCGCTGGCCGAGCTCGGACCATAAATCGCTGAAGGTGAGGAAGGGGCCGGTGAGGGTGCGTTGGACGCGTCCACGAAGCCAAACGGGGTCGTTGTGATAGGAGTAGGCGAACCAGCCGCGGGCACCGTTGGCATAGGCCAGGTTGCATTGGAGGCGCATGGCGGGCGATGTGCTCCAGGGGGGTGTCTGGGTGGGGTATACGAAGGTGGCGGCGGCGACCCAGAATTGCTGGGCGGTACTCATGGCAACGTGGGTGCGTACCATTTTTCCTGCGTCCCAGGGTCGGCGTGTGGCGAAGTGACCCACACCAGATGCGGCAAAGAAGGGGGCGAACATGGCGTAGGAATTGGGGTAGCGGGCGATGATGCAGACGGGGTGGTTGGGGTCCGCTTTTTCTATAGCTTTTTTGGCTTTCAGAATATCCGGGAAGTCAGCTTCGGTGGGCTCGCCGCTGAAACTTCGGGCAAAGATGGCTTTGGAGTCGGCGTAGGGGGCAATGCTCTCATGGAGGACTCTTTTTTGTTCATCGGTATTTCCGGAGAGAGGATATTCGTGGCGTGGGAGCAGCTTGATGCCGTTTTGACTGCACCGATCCAATAGGCCCTTCCATTCACTGGTGCTGAGGTTGTCGATGTGGGATAGGGCGATTGCGTTGTGGTCGTGGGAGACCAAATCTTCCATGACGAAATCCCAGTATTCGTCATGGGTAATCTGGAGCATGTCGGCCAGTCGTTTGGAGGATTCGTAGTCCATGTATACGCCCAGGGGCATGAATTCTTCGAGGGCGGGTGAGGGAGTATGGAATTTTTGTGATTCCAGGGATTTCATGTTGGCTTTTGAGGCTTTCTCTTCTGCGGGTGTCATGGCGCGAAAGAGAACGGATTTAATCTCGAATGATTCTACGCTGCGTGTGGGGGAGTAGAGGCGAAAAATGAGGTCATCGATACGAGTAGGGAAACCGAAATGCTGTAGATGTCGAACGACGGTATGCCATTTCTGTGATTTGGGCAGCGCGCCGAGTTGGGAGCCCCCTTCGTAGGTCCACATCCAGGTAGGGTGGGCGTTGGGGCTGGTGCATCGGTAGGTGACTTCGATAATGGGGTACTTGTTTACATCGATGGGAAGACGGCTGTCGGTGAGACCCAAGGTGGTAAGGGGCACCCAGAATCGCGGGTCGTCTTCGGAGAGGCTGTCGATAGCGAATACTTTGTTGAAATTTCCTTCTATCTTGATGCCGTCTTCGGTCTGGATTTTCCGACCGGGGACGCGTTTCCATTCGGTGGAGTGTTCTGCATCTTCGGTTTTCCAACGGGAAAGATCGTCGGCGGTGAACAGGAAACTGTCTACCTTGTTCCGTGCATCGGGATCGGGTTCGGGGAGGATGTTGTTCAGGTAACCGGAGTATTCGTAATCCATGGTATGGGTATCCGTAATGTAGGTGAATCTTAGGGTTTCACCATACCTTATTGCATGTCGGTTCTACAATAGAAATGGGTGGTGTTTGCTGGATGTGTCCCGTSTGAACCTGAAATGGGTTGTGGGACTGTGTTAAGGTTGGATGATGGTGAAACTGACGCGGTTTACTGATTTAAGGATGGATACATGAGGAAAGAATCACTGACATTTTTGAAGAAATTATTATCTACTCCTAGTCCTTCGGGCTTTGAAACGAAAATACAGAAGGTGTGCAAGGGGTATGCGGCGCCGTATGTGGATGAGATTTATAAGGATGTGCATGGCAACCAGTATGCGGTGCGAAATCCCAAGGGGAAGCTGCGGGTGATGCTGGCGGGGCATGTGGATGAAATTGCGTTGATGGTGAACCATATTGATTCGAATGGCTTCCTNGGCTTTTTGGCGATTGGCGGGGTGGATGCGTCGGTGCTGGACGGGCAGCGGGTGATGGTGCATACGGATAAGGGGGATGTGATTGGGGTGATTGGACGTCAGGCGATTCATTTGACGGATGCGGCGGACAGGGGTAAGCCGCTGCCCATGCACAAGCTTTGGATTGATATTGGGGCGAAAGATAAGAAGGATGCGGTAAAGATGGTGGCCATTGGTGACCCGGCGACTATCAATGTAGGGTTTGTAGAGTTGAAGAACGGGCGGGTGGTGGCTCGGGCTATGGATGATCGCATCGGGGCGTTTGTAATTTTGGAGGCCATGCGGATTATTGCGAAGAAGAAAATTGATTGCGCGGTGTTTTGTGTGACGACGGTGCAGGAGGAAATTGGACTRCGCGGGGCGACGACGAGYGCGTATGGGTGTGACCCGCATGTGGGGGTGGCGGTGGATGTGTCTCATGCAACGGATTATCCGAATTGCGATTCGAAGCGTTATGGTTATTTTGAGTTGGATAAGGGTCCTATTCTGCATCGAGGTGCGAATATGAATCCGGTGCTGGCAAAGCAGTTGGTGAATGTGGCGAAGAAGAGCAAGATTCCCTATCAGATGGAGGCGGCGCCTCGCGGTACGGGTACGGATGCCAACGCCATGCAGTTGAGTCGCGGCGGGGTGGCTACGGGATTGATTGGCGTGCCGAATCGGTATATGCATTCGCCGGTGGAGATGGTTTCGCTGAAGGATGCGGAACGGTGCGCGCAGTTGATAGCGAACTGGATCTGCACGTTGAAGCCGGGCATGAATTTTATTCCGTAGATAATCGACCAACACTACTTTTTCGGAATAGTTTTCTGGATGGKTGTATGAAGATCGGAAGTTGAATATTATTTGGTTGATGCAGGAGAATAAATGGAACCATCGCTGATCATTGGGAAGCCAAAAAAATATACATTGTTTTTCATTGTAAATTTGAATCTTCTTATTCCTGCCCTTGGCTATATATTGGGAATCGGTTTTACATTAGGTATTTTTGTACTAATTAGGAATTTTTTAGGGGAATCATATTATCTGATTCCTATTGGAATTGGTTCAATAATTACCTATGCTGTAGCCATATATTTAATCCCCGTTATAAATGGAAACCCTTGGGTTAGTCGTTTAGTAAAGAAGACATTAGAAATGGATAGCCTGGATGGCAACGCTGTTATTTGCCAAATTAAGTTTACACCGCAATTGCATGGTGGCATTAGAGGTTTTATCGAAGATGCTGATGATGTGGGTTATATTCAGTTTGGTGATGAATCCATATCATTCAGCGGTGATCAAATCCAACTGGTTTTACCGTATAGTTCACTGAAATCTTATTCTCATTTTAATGCAGGATGGAGAGGGTTGTGGCTTACTGGACGGAAAATTAGGATTGAGACTGATGCATTCGAGGGATATGAATTCATTGAATTTTATGAAAGGCAATCTACTACCGTTTTGACCTCTCGTAAGATTTCTGCAGCCCTTATCAATGAGTTTGAGCGTATTCCAGAGATTAAAAAAATATAAATATGGTGGAGTAAATGATGCCGAAATACGTTATGGCTTTGGATCAGGGGACGACTTCGAGTCGGACTATTTTGTTTACGCGTAGGGGTGTGGCGAAGGCTTCGGCGCAACGGGAGTTTGAGCAGATTTTTCCGTCGCCGGGTCATGTGGAGCATGATGCGGAGGCTATCTGGAAGACGCAGCTGGCTACGGCGCGGGCAGCCATGCGCAAGGCAGGAGCCAAGGCGAAGGATATTGCGGCCATCGGCATCACGAATCAGCGCGAGACGGTGGTGCTATGGGATAAGGCGACGGGGAAACCAGTACACAACGCGATTGTGTGGCAGAGTCGGATTACAGCACCTATCTGCGAGGAGTTGAAGGCGCGGGGTCTGGAGAAAAAATTTCGTAAGAAGACGGGTCTGGTGGTGGATGCGTATTTTTCGGGTACGAAGATTAAATATCTTCTGGATAAAGTTAAGGGGCTACGGAAACGTGCTGAGCGAGGTGAGATTCTGGCGGGGACGATTGATACGTGGCTGCTGTGGAAATTGACGGGCGGCAAGGTGCATGCGACGGATTATTCTAACGCGAGCCGAACGCTGTTGTTTAATATTCATACGCTGAAATGGGACGCGGAGTTGTTGAAGATATTGGATGTGCCTAGGTGTATGCTGCCGGAGGTACGGGATTCCAGCGGTTCGTTCGGCGAGACGGATCCGAAATTATTTGGCGGAGCGATACCCATAACTGGGGTGGCAGGCGATCAGCAGGCGGCGACGTTTGGTCAGGGATGTTTTCGACCCGGCATGGTGAAGAGTACCTACGGCACAGGTTGTTTTCTGTTGATGAATACGGGGAGCAAGGCGGTGACATCGAAGCATGGTCTGCTGACTACTATCGGATGGGGTATCGACGGGAAAATTACGTATTGCCTGGAAGGGTCGATATTTATAGGCGGCGCGGCGGTACAGTGGCTTCGAGATGGGTTGAAGATTATCAAGAAATCCGAAGACGTGGAGAAGCTGGCGGCTACGGTTCCGGATAACGGCGGCGTGTATATGGTGCCAGCGTTTGTGGGTCTGGGCACGCCGCATTGGGACCCGTATGCTCGGGGTTTGTTGATTGGGCTGGAACGGGGCACGACCAGCGGGCATGTGGCTCGGGCTACGCTTGAATCTATGGCGTATCAGACGCGGGATYTGGTGGAGGCCATGGARGCGGAYGCGGGGGTGAARTTAAAGCAGCTKCGCGTRGAYGGCGGGGCTACGGTRAATGATAACCTGATGCAGTTTCAGTCGGATATTCTTGGTGTGACGGCGCAGCGTCCCAAGGTACTGGAGACGACGGCGTTGGGTGCGGCGTATCTGGCAGGGCTGTCGGTAGGGTTTTGGAAAAGTCAGACGGATATCACAAAAAATTGGGTGCTGGAYCGGGCATTCAAGCCGTCCATGAAAAAGGCGGAACGGGAGCAGCGGTATGCAAGGTGGCAGGACGCGGTGGAACGGTCAAAGGGGTGGGTGAAGCAATAACCTTGGTTCGTTGTTGATGACGAACGATTAGATACCCGTTAATTCGAAGGCGCGTTTCGCGTTGATTTGGCAGCGTTCTTCGGCGCACTGTCCGCTCTCCGTATTCGACCATTCATCCTCTTGTTTTGAATAGAGGTATTCGATGCCGGAATATTTTCGTTGGTGGGAGTTGCCAGCCTCTTCTTCTTCGTGTGTCTCGGGTGGATGCTCGTCAATTAGATTGTTGCGGAGGTATACGGTGATCTTGCCTTTGGGTTCTCCGAACAGAATATACTTTCGAGTAGCGGTAATGGTGGCGGTAGCGTCTAAAGCATCTACATCTGAATCGGAAGTGAATTCATCAATTAAGGATTGGGCCTGGGATTTCAGGCCCTGTTTCAGTTTCTGTGCATCGTGATGAACGTATACGCCGCCGATAACCGTAAAGGCGAGAACGGAAAAGAGAACCAGTTTGGTGACACTTGATGCTTCATCAGCCATAGAGTGAAAGTCCTAATTATTTATTACACAGTGAATCATAAATAGAAAGAACATGATGCCCGTTTTTGGGTATGTTGTCAACCGGATTGGAACGCAGGAAGGTAAAGCCGTACTATGAGGTTTCATCTGTTAACGGCTGTATAGAAATTGAGGAATAACATGCACACGCGCGCTTCGGGAAATATGCTGGTGGGGACATTATCCCTTGCATCCATGGGGGCTGTGGCACATTTCCTGGGAGAGTCGCTGCACTGGACCGTGGTTCTATTTGTCCGGATTTTCGTAACTTTCGCATTAGGGATTACGTACCTTCGAATCGCAGGAATTCCGTTGGTTATTAAAGGGCCGCTGCCTTTATGGACGCGAAGTATTTTTGGTTCCGCAGCAATTATCTGTAATTTTTATGCGTTGACTCATCTGACGGTGACGGATGCGCTGACGTTGTTGAAGACCAGTCCTATATGGGTGGGTATTCTCATGGCGGTATTGAACAAGCGTTCGCACAGTGGACGTATCTGGTTGTCGATTCTACTTGGGGTGGCGGGTGTGGTGCTTATGGAGCAGCCAAAGTTTGAGGGGCATTGGTTTCCTATTCTGGTAGCGGTGTGTTCGGCGTTGTTTATCGCGTCGGCTCAGGTGAGCATGACGTATTTATCCGAAATACCCACGGCAGCAATAGTGGTGCATTTTTCGGGATTCGCCTCGCTGGTGACTTTGGGGGCGTTACTGGTGAGTGGCGCATGGGGGGATGAAATGACTATCACGGGAACAACAGCTTGGTTTCTGCTGCTGATGGCGCTGCTGGGTACRYTRKSAYAKRWTATGATGACGAATGCATTTCGTATGGGCAATGCCATGTTGTTATCGCTGATCGGACTGTTGGCTATTCCGGTTGCGGTGCTTTATGATTTCCTGTTATGGGATCGACGGCTGGGCGTAATGGAATTGACGGGTATCACATTGATCGCGGTGTCTATAATTTTGTGTGCGCCGAGACCGGAGTCCGGGGCTAAACCGACGGATTCGCCGACGACCTGAGGGAGGGCCTATTGTGGCTAAGGTAGTGTATGGCGTATCCGGCGAAGGGTCAGGACATTCTTCTCGGGCTCGGAAAATGGCAGGAGTAATTGCGGTGGTAAAAACTTTAGTTTCTAGTGCAGGTGCGTCAGTGGTAAGATGATAAATCAGTTTTATACAACAAAGGAGATTCACCATGTCGAAAATGACACGTCGGAAGTTCATACAGGTATCGGGAATGGTATTGGCGGCGAGTGCCGGAATGGGTGCTGGGCGCAAGGTGTTTGCGGCGGGAGAGTATGGCGAACTTCGTATGGGCTTGCAGAGCTATAGTTTGCGTCATTTTTCATTTGCGGATGCCATGAAACGAATCTCGGATCTGGGGCTGGGGCATGTAGAGCTATTTTCGGGGCATTTGGATCATAGTACGGTGTCGAAAACCCAGTTGTCAGATGCTCAGAAGCTGATGGCGGACTTGGGGATTGTTCCAGACGCGTAYGGGGTGGTTGGATTCGATACGAACGAAAAGGCGGCGCGGAAAATTTTCGACTTTGCYCAGGCGCTGGGTATGCGTTCTATTTCTGCTGACCCGAAGCAGAATAGTTTTGATATGTTGGATGGATTGGTGGAGGAGTACAAGATTCCCATCGCGATTCATAATCACGGGCCGCATCATCACTGGGGACGTCCGGATGTTATTCTGAAGGCAGTGAAGGATCATCATCCGCTTATCGGTCTGTGTGCGGACACGGGCCATTTTCTCCGCGCTGATGAGGATCCGGTGGCGGCAATAAAGATGCTCAAGGGTAGAGTATTCGGATTGCATGTGAAGGATTTTGTGAGCGAAGAGAAGGAAGTGATTGCTGGGGACGGCAGGCTGGATCTGGCGGCTTTGTTTACGGAAACGCGGTCACAGAAATTTGATGGAACCTGCTCGATGGAATTTGAACTGGATCCGGAAGATCCGATGGACGGTCTACGAGCCGGATTGAAAAACATTCGCCAGGCTATCGTGGAGATCGGGTAGCGGCTGGAGACCCGTTCCGGGTCGTGCGGGTGCCTGGGTCAGGAGACCCTGGCACAACTATAATTTACCGTATGTTCATGAGTTTGATTTTCTCGACGACCTCTTCCTGGATGAGATTGTTGAGAACGTCTTTCACCTCATCGTCAAGGGACTCTCTTATCAGTAGTTTGTACATATCGATGAGGCTTTCGTCTATGTCGATGGCCAACTGGATAATATCATCGACGGATTTTTCGGAACTAAAGACCAAGTCCTCGGGCATCTTTAGCTGGGTGAAATCCGGGGAGACTTTGAACCACGTATTGAGGACTACCTGATCGGCACCTTCTTCGTAGCGCTGGATCATGCACCGTACGTTTTCTTCGTGTCGGCTTAGATGTGACAGGATCGTTTTAACATCTCTGCTTTTGGAATCGTCGGATAATTCCTTGTAGTACGTACCCAGTCGACCATAGAAGGCCTCGACTTTGTTGAGAAAATCTATCATTCGTGTCTGCGCCATGAGAGTACCCTCCTTACATCCAGTTTAACACCATGTGGCTCGAAAAGGGTGCATTTTTTTGACACATTGATACCTGTAAAAGAGGAAAAGTATCGTGCGGTGGAGGGAGTGGGGTATTGGGGACCAGATTACTGGGTCGGAAGCACTTAGTCCGGAGACTGGGTGCCCGATTGGATATCGTGCATCCAGCGGAACGTGTCGGGGTTGGTCCCTTCCTGAATGCCGACCAGGGAGGCGCGGAGCAGGGTAGCTATCGGACCGGGCTTTTSGGATACGACATACTCTTTTCCGTCGGCTTCTTTGARGCTGCGTATGGGTGAAACCACGGCGGCGGTGCCTGATGAAAAGGCTTCGGTGCATGATCCAGAGCTGATTTGCTCCAGGAGTTTATCGATCTCAATACGTTCTTCGATAACTTCAATATCGTTCTTTGCTGCCAGTTTGAGCAGGGAATTTCGAGTCAGGCCGGGGAGAAACGTGTCTTTTAATACGGGCGTATGAAGCTTTCCGTCGATGACCGCGAAAAAGTTCATGAGGGATAATTCTTCGATGTAGCGATTTTCCAGAGGGTCGAGCCACAGGCTGGTTGCGCAGTCCAGGGCGTGGGCTCGTTCGAGGGATTTGTAGCTTGCGGCGTAGTTTCCTGCGGCTTTGACACCGCCGGTACCGCCTACCGCAGCGCGATTATCCTGCCGTTCGATAAGGACAGATTTCATGCCGGGGGCGAAGGGCAGCGTGGGGGCTACGTGAACGGTGAAACTGTAGCGCTGGCTTGGAATGATAGCCAGGGAGTAGTCGGTGCCGTACATGGAGGGGCGCACGTAGAGGGAGCTATTGTGATCGCGGGGTATGAAATCGCGATAGAGATGGCCCATGAGCATGACGGCTTGAACGAATATTTCTTCGGGGATGGGTGGCATGCACATGCGGTCTGCAGAGCGGTTGAATCGTTTTGCGTGATCGTAGGGTCGAAAGATTTGCGGTGTGTCTTGATCGACCCGATAGGCCTTCATGCCTTCGAAAATGCTTTGAGCATATTGTACGGCTGGTGAGCTGGCGGACACGGGATGTTCGCTGTCCAGCTTGACTTCCAGGGGAGACCAGATGCCGTCTTCGTAGTTGGACGCACAGATGACAGGCAGCACGGCTTTGCCGAAATTACGATCTTCCGGCACCACGGTATCCTTGATAGCTTGGAGTATTTCAGGTCGAATATTCACGAATAGTTGATGTTGACCGTTACTGCAGGCCGGCTTTCAATTGAGCAGCCCGGTCTTCCCGAGCCCGGCTGATAACGTAGCTGTGAATAGCAGCTACTTCTTCTTTGTTGAGTTCGTTGCTGAAGCTGGCCATACCGCTTTTTTCCATTACACCGTCTAGTACAATTTTTCCGTAGGACTGGTGAACGGCTTTGGAGGAGTAGCGCAAATCAGCGACTACTCCGCTGGTGATGGCCATGAGGCCGTGACACTGGGAGCAATTCTGGTGGAACAGGCGTTCGCCTTTATTGATGACTTCAACGGAGGCGTCGTCTTCCGGCGGTGCAGGGATGAGGGTGTATCTTCTTGGGGTTACGGCGGGGGCGGGTGCTTTTCCGCCCAGTTTATAGGCGAGCATGTGGCCTTCATTGATGTGGGTTGTGGTAGCCGCTGTGGCGAAGTCGGCACCGATGATGGGAGGGACACCGCCCCAACCTGCCAGAACCGCAATGTATTGTTCGCCGTCTACGGTATAAGTGACGGGGGGCGCGACCATGCCGATGTGGGTGTTGTCTTCCCAGAGTTTTTTACCGGTGTCGGCTGTATAGGCTGCGAAGATTCCGCCGCCCGTGCCTTGAAATACCAGGTTGCCCGCAGTGGAGAGGATTCCGCCGTTTGCTGTGGTGTCTTGGCGAATACTCCAGGCTTCTTTCTTTTTGACGGGGTCCCATGCCAGGAGAATACCGTAGACTTCCGGCGGGGGCTGGGTCTTGGCGATGGCGATCATGGTGGAGAAATCCAAGCCAGTATTCCATGACCATTTACGGTATTTGAAATTGGTATCGTTGATAAAGAGGAAGGGTTCTTTTCGGGCAGGGATATATACCAGGCCTGTCTGGGGACTGTAGGACATGGGGTGCCAGTTGTGTCCGCCTGTGGGGGATGGATACACCAGTTTGGGTTCGCTGGTATAGTCGCCGTCGGTTTCCACAGGGCGACCCGTTTCCAGATCCACATGGCTGGCCCAGGTCACGTCCACATAGTTATCGGCGGAGAGAAGTTCGCCTGTATCGCGATCCAATACATAGAAGAAGCCGTTCTTGGGGGCCTGCATGAGAACCTTGCGATCTTTGCCTTCGATTTCCATGTCGGCCAGAATGATGTGCTGCGTGGCGGTGTAGTCCCAGTTATCGGCGGGGGTGACTTGGTAATGCCATTTGAGGCGACCTGTATCGGGGTTCAACGCCAGGATGGATGACAGGTACAGGTTGTCGCCGCCGTCGGGGCTGCGGAGTGAGCGGTTCCAGGGAGAGCCGTTACCTGTGCCTACATAGAGCAGGTTCAGATCCGGATCGTATGCCATGGAATCCCAGGCTGTGCCGCCGCCGCCGATTTCCCACCATTTGCCTGTCCAGGTTTGGGCAGCCGCTTCCAGTTCGGGGTGTTCGAAAGGGTATTCGGGATTGCCGGGTACCGTATAGAAACGCCATTCCTGTTCGCCCGTCTTGGCATTGTAGGCAGAGAAATATCCCCGCACGCCCAGATCCGCGCCGCCGTTGCCGATGATGACTTTGTCTTTGATGATACGGGGGGCACCGGTGATGGTATAGGGGCGATCAGGATCGATGGTCATGGTTTCCCATTGGAGTTCGCCCGTCTTGGCATCCAGGGCGACAAGGCGACCATCAAGTGTTCCGAAATAGATGCTGCCCTTCCATATTGCGACACCGCGATTCACCACGTCGCAGCAGGCGTTGCGAGCCCACTCCGGCGGTACCTGCGGATCGTAATCCCATAGACGTTCGCCCGTCTTGGCATTCAGCGCCATGACTTTACTCCACGGGAGGGTGATGTACATGGTGCCGTCTACTACGATGGGAGAGGCTTCGTGTCCACGACCCATTTGAGTGGGGGTGGACCATGCCAGGCCCAGATCGCTGACGTTGCCTTCGTTAATTTTTTCTAAGGGAGAAAAGCGTTGCTCGTCGTAGGTGCGTCCGTGAGCGAGCCAGTTTCCTGATTCAGCGTCGGCATTGGCGATACGCGCGCTGTCTACGTCGAGATTGGGCTGGGCGTAGGCGGAACCTATGGGCAAAATAATGGTCGCAACGATCAGGGTGGCGACGCGTTGAAGAGTATTCATGGAACGAAGCATTTTATTCTCCTTGAAAAGTGGCAGCAGCCGGAACTTTGTGAAAAGCATCCGATAATCCTGCTTAACCACACGTATTCATACTATGATAAATGAATTATATTTATCGCTTATCCTACCAAAAGATAATTTTGATAGCGAAATTTTCCATAATTGGTACTATATCAAATATTGGTTACTGGATTGGATGAATACGATGGATAAAGAGAGATTCAGCAAGGTCATTTCGGATCTATATGCTGTGATTCATGAACTGGAAGACATGTTTCCCGGCAGGCCTTTCACGCCTGATGGTCACTTGGTTGGGAGTATAGGGGAATCACTTGTGGCTGTGGCGTATGGTCTGGTGCTGATGGCACCGTCCAACAAAGGATATGATGCCACGGATTCCCGTGGACGCAAAATCGAGATCAAAGCAACCCAATCCAAACAGGTGGGCTTTCGGAGTGAGCCGGATTATTGCATCGTTATTAAGCTGCAAAAAGATGGGTCGTTTGTTGAAGTATACAACGGRCCGGGCAGTTTAATATGGAAYGARTTTGATGGRAAAGTKGTTCCGAGCAATGGTCAATTTCAGATTTCCTTGTCCAAACTAACAACATTACAAAAGCTGGTTCCAGAAAATGAAATAATTCCCCGAATATCGTAGGTGGAAATGGGAATTTCATATTTCTGAATCAGGGTTTTATAATGCTGGCACGTTCTTGTGATTCGTGATATTCTTTTGATCAGCATTACGCAGTTCTGATGTACCGACTTAGTTAAGGTTTCCGTAGTTGACCCGATGGACCCGGCGTACGCTCCGAGGTGCCACTGGAGCCTTTCCATGATCAAGTATGTGTACAAGGCTGACAACATGTATGGCGATGAACGCACCGGCACCATCATCGCCCCATCGGAATCGGATGCCCGCCGTTTGCTCCGAGAGAAGGGGCTGGTCAGCACCTTTCTGGAAGACATCAAGGTGTATAAGCACAAGCGACGGGTGCGTAAACGTAGACGTCGGCTAATTATTCGGACGGGGGCGGGACTCATTAGTATCGCGATTGTGGCGAGTGTGTGGATGGCGCGTGCGGGGAATCGCGATGCGGCACCGGATGTATCGGCGTTGGTGGATAGCGGAGTGCTGCGGGGTCATGCAGGGACCATCGTGGCGGACAGTCCGGAGCTGCAATCGTTTGCGCATCGTATTGTGGAAGCGTGGAATAGCTTTACGCCGGGGCTGATTACCGGAATAGAGGTGCAGAAAAATTTGATGAGCCTGTATGTGAGCAGYTCGGTRRAGAATATTGGCGATGACGACATGGAAGTRCTGGCGACRAATTCGCTCCGGGCCCTCCAGCGTGAGTTCAAGGCTTCAGGGGTGACCATGCTGATCATCGAAGACGAACTGACGATCATGGAGTTGTACTACAGCCCGTTCACGCGCTCCATGAAGATTCGGGATCATCGGTGAGGGGCTAAATAGCTTTTCATAAACCTGAGACATAAAGAACCGTCCTCGGGGTGAGGAGATTGCCGCACTGCGCTCCGCTTCGTTCGCAATGACATCGTTTCTGTGTCATTGCAAGGACGGCGAAGCCGGACGCGGCAATCTTGTCACCCCCGCGACTACGAATTAAGGCGCACGATATCTCGCATTGATGAAACCCTATGTGTGAAATCCTTTAAAACAAGAGACGGAGAGGAAATGGTTTGTCTCCGATTTATGAAATGCTATTTAGCTTTGCAGGACTCCGCATGGGGGAGAGTGATACACTGTTGACGTTTGGGG
Organism: Candidatus Hydrogenedentota bacterium; assembly: GCA_002746185.1. GTDB lineage: Bacteria > Hydrogenedentota > Hydrogenedentia > Hydrogenedentales. The sequence goes on along the minus strand of NVWG01000018.1, from coordinate 18,812 downwards.
GGAGGTATTCCCCATTTGATTCTGCATTCAGGAAAGCTCTCATGTCGGAAACGAAGAAGCCTAAGAAGAAACGTCAGCCCAAGGGGTTGGTGATCCTGCATGAGGATCGGGACATGATTGTGGTGGACAAGGCGGCGGGGCTGCTGACCATGGGGACGAATCGGGAGAAGGAACGGACGGCGTATTATGCGTTGACGGATTATGTGCGTAAGGGGAACCCGAAATCTCGGGAGCGGGTGTTTATTGTGCATCGGCTGGACCGGGAGGTGTCGGGAATATTGGTGTTTGCCCGCACGGAGGCGGCGAAGAGCGCGTTGCAGGGGCAGTGGGCGGATGTGGAGAAACATTATCTGGCGCTGGTGCACGGCAGACCTGCGGAACCGGAGGGGACGTTCACTTCTTATCTGGTGGAGAACGGCGTGCACAGTGTTCACTCCACCCCGAATCCCAAGCGCGGCAAGTTATCGCAGACAGCATACAAAGTCCTGGGACACAAGATGGGCATCACGCTGATGGACATCAATCTGCTGACGGGACGCAAACATCAAATTCGTGTACACCTGTCGGAAAATAATCTGCCTATTGTGGGCGACAAGAAATACGGGGACAAACACTCCGGCGAAAAACGTCTCGCCCTTCACGCGAAATCCATCGCGTTCAGCCATCCATACACTGGCAAGCCGTGTACCTTCGAGACGAGGACACCGAGGCTGTTTTCGGGTTTTTTGGAGTAGGGGAGACGGAAGACACCTATATATTTTCATTCCTGCCTTAACCAAAATGTATAAATTCAATGTTTCAAGCGCATAATTTATCTCATTTGATGAATATGAGGTCGAAAATCTACTTGAATTATAACGTATCCATAATAATTGTACTATTAGGTCTTTTATCGGGATAAGGCTTGACACTGGAGTCGTTTTTTACGTAACCTTATTTACGTAAAAAACTATATCCCATATTTAGGAATTCAGTATCATGGCAAAGAAATATAAATGGTCAAGTGTTTTACAGTCAGTTCTATTGATAACAACCTGCGCCATAAATCTGATCGCGTGTGATGGAAGCGGCGGAGGAGGCGGTAGCGGAGTAGATGAATTTTCAACTGTCGCAGTTACGTTTGCTATGGCTGGAAGAATTTACGATGACTATAGCTCAAAATCGTTACCCTCTAGCGGATTCGTTCCTCGAGTTGAAAGAAGTCACTCAGGTACTGATGTCTATGATGCTCCTAATCTGGACAGTTTGGAAATTACAATCAAAAATATACTGCTTGTGCATCTAGATGATGAGGCGGGAGAATCAAAAAGTTTAGTAACTGTATTTGATGATGAAGATGGAATTGTTATTGACATGATCGAATTGGTTGACATATCCAGAATATTGTCGACTATGGAAATACCTATTGGGACATACGAAGCAATATTTATTGAGGCAGGAGGAGTTGTTTCCCGTACGGGGAATTTTGCAAGATCTTGGCGTACTTTAGATCGACCTTGGCAAATTATTGCTAACTTTACCGTAGAGAAAAATAAACCAATGGTTATTCGTGTTGATTTCGATGGGAGTCAATTTTTTGTAAGTACTGGTTGTAGAGATTTAAATAATGAGGATCGAGTAGGATGTCCAAGTATTTTCACTYTTGGTCATAAGCAGAATCTGAGTACAGAGTTGGACTCAATACCTGTAAAATTTAGAGGAGAAATCAAAGCGGTTTTTTCAGATGCGTTAATGCTTTCGGTTGATAATGGATCAGGAGCTCATGAAATATTCGCAACGGATGAAACGATTATTGAGTTATCGCATTTGCGCGGTGTAGTGACTCCTATTCCAATTGTTGAAATTATCGACTTTGAAAGGCTCTTGGTTGGTGATATTGTTGAGATAACGGGGATCGCCGATCCGGATGGGGCCATTACTGCTGATCGAATTGACTCTGCAAGGGGGCTTTGATGTGCAGGGCGGTTATGTTTACTGATACCTTGGGAATCAATCTTCAATTTGTTAATGAAATGGTACAAACGAGAATACTAAAAGGGAATATGATGAAGGCACCATTATTCTTGTTGGCTGTTATTCTATGTCTGACGTATCAAAGTGCTTTCGCACAAATTGTATCGCCCTGGTCGACTCCCAAATCTGTAAATCCGAATGCCAATAGTGATATGAGTTCTGAAGGTGGCTCTGAGCTAATCACAGATGGTCTAGGAAACTGGATGGCTGTGTGGTCATCCAACAATACGATGGAGGGTACCACCGGATCTGATTTCGATATATTTTATGCACTATATGATATGGAAATGGATACATGGTCTGATCCTAAATCATTGAATACGAATTCAACGACGGACTCCGAATCTGACAGGGATGGCAATGCTCGCCTTGCTACAGATGGATTTGGGAACTGGATAGCCGTATGGGTAACCAGTAACAATATGGACGGTACCACGAGTGAAAGTTGGAATATAGTATATGCGCTTTATGACATGGAAAATGATACATGGTCGAACCCATCGTTGCTGGATAGAACTTCGATCACCACTCGTTTCTTTATTACATTTTTAAGACCACAAATTACTACGGATGGGCAAGGCAACTGGATTGCAGTGTGGGGTGTAGGTATAGCCGAGAGCAATTCCTCAAGACGGGAATTATTGTATGCGCTTTATGACGTAGAAAATGACACATGGTCGGAACCATTGCAAGTGAGTACAATACCGATTGCAGATTTTTCTCATAATGAACATGCTCAGGTTGTTACAGATGGGCTTGGAAACTGGATGGCTGTTTGGGTATCTAGAGGTTTAATAAATTCTATAGTAGGTAATAATACTCATATTACATACGCGCTCTATGATATAGCTGAAGATGCTTGGTCAGAACCTGCTCTGGTGAATTCCAACGCCGCTTTTCCATCTCTTCGAACAGTTGCAACATTACCGTTACTTACTACAGATAGGCAAGGAAACTGGATTGCAATATGGCAGGATAAAGTATTGATARACGGTCGTTCTAAGTGGAGTCTTGAATATGCTGTGTATGATATGGAGAACGATATATGGTCGGAACAAAAAACAGTGATTAGCGATATTGAATTTTACCCAGAGAATTTCTTCACGTTTCCTGTGTTAACTACTGATAGCAATGGGGCTATGATAGCGGTATGGAATTTTCAAGATGGGACTAGGGATTTAATCGGTTACGATCAAGATATCGCTTACTCCATATACGATATAAATAATGATCAATGGTCACCTTCAGCCTTATTGAACGTTTTTGGTAAATCTGACTTCTTTCGTGATGATTTTGAACCCTTAATTGCTACAGATGAATTAGGGAATTGGATAGTTGCATGGACTTCCCAAGATGTACTTGGAGGTGCAAACGGGACTGATTTAGATTTTCGCTATGCGCACACTACTACATCCGCTCTCATGCGCAGTGGTGACGGTGGAGGTGGAGGCGGAGGATGCTTTATTGCTTCAGCAGCGTATGGCACGCCCTTGGGTGATGAGATCTATATTCTGCGTGAGTTTCGAGATGCCCAATTATTGAATAATGCGTTGGGTACGTCGATGGCAAATATTTACTATCGTACCAGCCCTCCAATCGCTAATCTCGTCAGTAGGAATCCGGTGTTAGCCAGCATAGTACGAAGTGTTCTCACTCCCATTATTGTGATACTCGGATTGGGAACACCAATCTCTGGGATTTGCATCGTTTTGGTCGGTTTGCTTTTTATCTTTTTTCTGATCCAAAGAAATCGTAGACATAATAATTTTGTTGGGTTTCGCTAACCGAATTATTACATATTTCTAACAGGACTTTGTCGTTTAAGGTTGTATGTGTGTTACATGGAGAAGGGGGCTATCAGCCGGAATTCGATGAGGGTGTTTTGTGGAATGGTGATTTGTTCGCCTCGGGTGATGGCGGATGCGCCTACGCCTACTCCGGCTCCGATGGCGGCACCTTCTGCGCGGTCTTTATCATGAATGATGGCACCTAACGCCGCGCCGCCGAGAATTTTGAGGGTGCTTCTTTTTCCGGATGATTTTTTTCCTGCCAGTGTGTAGTCGCCTGTGGTGAGGGGGTGGAGTTGATCGTTGATTCGGATATCTGTCAATGCCAGGGTGAGATGTGTTTTACCTTTGATGCGTCCGGCTTGCTTTGCATCCACGAGTACGCCGTAGAGCTGTGAGCCTCTAGGAGCTATCAGCTTTCCGTTGTGGGAAAAATCTGATTCAAGCTGCACGGCGAATCGGTAACCCACTTTGTGTTCCCGAGAATCGACGCCGTCTACAAAGCGAACTAATAGGGGTGTGCCGGATGGTGCGAGGACGTGCGCGTGGTCTGGCGAAGAGGTAGGTGCTGCAACTGGTGCGGGTATGGTTTCGATTTCCGGCATCGGCTCGGCAGGTGAAACCGAAGCGGGTGCAGTATCCCGACTGATGGTCAGTGCAAGCACATCGGTTACTGGGATGGTCTTGAGGGTTCCGTCTACTGAAAAGCGAATGGAGTTCTGCGTTCCGCCTTTGAATAGCCCTTCCAGGATATCGCCGTTTTGGAGYTCCAGCGTGTCGGCGTGGGTAATGGATGCCAGGCAAATTACTGATAGCCCTAAACAAAGTTTTCGTGCGAATCGATGTTTCATGATAATTGGATCCCCTTTAAGTACAACCCCCGTTTACTATGTGTAATTTTAGCGCAGATCGCCGAATCATGCAACCGGAATGTTGGTGATATATGATTTTTTATTGGTATGTCTGTTAACTAAATAGCTTTTCAGAAACCTGAGCCAGAAGGAACAGTCCTGGGAGGTGAGGAGATTGCCGCGCTGCGCTTCGCAAGGATGTGGTTCGCGTAGGGATTGGAGACCCGTTCCGGGTCGGTGTGGTGCCTGGGTCTGGAGACCCCGCCACAACGCAATAACATCGTTATCAGTTCAGTGTGATTTCGAGGACGGCGAAGCCGGATGAAGCGTATCTTTCATTGGGTTACGTGGCGCGTTGGCATGCGTGGATGGTGGTGTCGAGCTGTTGGAGGAAACGAGAGCGGTCTTTTTTGCCGAAGGGGGCGGGGCCGCCGGTCATTAAGCCGTGTTCGCGTAGTTGGGACGATACTTCGCGGCTGGCCAGGGCATCGCCGATGGAGGCTTCGGTGAAGAGRCGTCCTTTGGGTCCRATGACRGCWGCRCCTTTYTCGAKGCATTGGGCGGCCAGGGGGATGTCGGCGGTGATGGCGATTTCGTGGGCGTTGATGTGTTCGACGATCCAATCGTCGGCGGCATCGAATCCGTCTCCCACCAGTTCGAAGGAGATATTCGGGTCGTCGGGTATACGCATCCACGAATTGGCTACGAGGGTTACTGGAACGTCGTAGCGTTTGGCTACTTTGTAAACTTCATCCTTGACAGGGCAGCCGTCGGCATCAACATAGATATGGGTCATGGTGTTGTCGTTTCTTTCTTGGTAGTCAATTTTTTACCTCGCGAATAGCAGGTTCAACCCTTAATGATCGTGGTCATCATCATCATCGTGAGTGTGCGGTTCTGTTTCGCCGGGATCGACATGCCATCCTTCGGGTAATTGGGCTGCGTCGTCGTTGTGGGTATGGGGTTCCGTTTCGCCGGGGTCGATGTGCCATCCTTCAGGTAATTGGGCAGCACCGTCGTCGTGGGTGTGGGGCACGGTTTCGCCAGGATCGATATGCCATCCTTCGGGTAACGCTTGGGTGCTGGAGGGCGAGTTTTGATGGGAGTGAGAGTGGCTGTCTTCATCAAAAGCGAATGCGGAGGGATCGGCACCGTGTTGGTAGCCGTGAATTTGGGAGAGGAAGAGAAGTCCGCCGAGAATGATGAGTGTGGCGTTGGTGGCATTGCTGAAACGGGAAAACGATTCGGAGTGTCGCCAGGTGGAGAGAATGGCGACCATGACGACGAGTGCGGCGATCTGGCCTGCTTCTACGCCGATATTAAAGGCGATAATTTTTCCAAACAGATCCATGCCTTCGCCAATGGTTACTTGCTGGAGCCGGGTGGAGAGCCCGAATCCATGGACGAGACCGAAGATGAAGACGGCGGCGACGAGATTGGGCGATTTCATATTTAGATATTTCTGGAAGCCGCCCAGATTGTCGAACCCTTTATAACAAACGGTGAGGGCGATGACCGCGTCCACTAGGTAGTAATTGGCGCTAATACCCAGGAAAGTGGCGAAAATGAGTGTGATGCTGTGTCCCAGGGTGAAGGCGGTGATGAATATAACGATCTCCTTGAACTTGGTGAGGAAGAATACGACACCGAACAGGAAGAGAAGATGGTCGTATCCGGTGAGCATGTGGGTGGCGCCAAGGGGAAAGAAATCGGTGAAGCCTCCTTCGGCAGCGCGAATTTGATCGGCTTCTGACATGCCGTGACCATAGGCCATGGGGCTTAAAGATAAAAATATGATGAACGTAATGATGGTTTTCATTGTAAAGCTCCTTGGTGCAACGTACTCAAATGTTGAGTCTGAATTTGAAGGAAAGATATTGGTCAGCGGAAAGCTGCGAATGGCAATCTGGCTTCGAAACATCCAACTGTAAATCGTTGCGAAATCAGATCAGAAAAATGCAGGAGCGTAAATGAAAGGCGCGTTCATGGGGATGTTGTACTGCCCATTGGGAAATGTCTTGCGATTCTTTTTTATTCCAATGGGATGTGGATGGCATCGTGTGGACAGGAAAGAGCGGGGGGTGCTGAATGGTCACCCGATTGTGAGCTTGTCTAAAATTGACCGTGTGTTGGTGATGATTAACTTGATGATGATGRGGGGCGAGATTCCAGGATTCGCTGCTTACGTGATCGCTTTGGATCGAATGAGCGGCGTGATGATGATCGGCTGAATTTGTACCATGCGCTGTTCCAGCATGATCTATGAATACATGCGGCACGACGGACAAAAAAACAATAGCGGTGATGAGGGAAATTAACTTCATAGGCAATAACTATAATGATTTCGAATAAACTATGTCAATCAGTCGGCTGGGGATAAACGCCGTTTTTGATATAAATTCAGCTTTTTTTTCGTCGGTATTTTGGATATAACCACGAGCCGACGGTGAGGAATGCATACATCCCGCCAATGAGTATCAATTGATGAGGTTGGTTTTTGAGTTCGTAGTACAAGATAAGCATGGTGCCCAGCAGGAGGCCTGAAAATGCTCCGACGGTGAGGAATAGTGATGATTTGGTCAGGTCACGTATTCTGAAATTGGCGTAGGCCATGAGCAGTGATACCAAAAGGAATGTGATACTGCCGAACTCCAGAATCAGCTGCAGACCGCCAATGAGTATCAATATAAACGCACATGTCGCCATAGTGACGATGGCATAAACCGGAATGTGGTTATTGCGTTGCGCAAGAGATGCAGGCAAATTTCCGTCGTGAGCGATAACCGCCATCAGTCGTGATGCGCCGAACAGGGTGCCGCTGATAGCGCTGCTGGTAGCGAGGAGTGCGCCCAGGATGACGAGATCGCTACCCCAGTGGCCTAGTACATTCCCGGCACCGACGGCGAGAGCGTATTCTTTTTTCTCAATGATGTCTTCAAAAGGGATGGCCAGTATAGCACCTAGCGATATAACCACATAGATGACGATTGCGATAAAGATAGCGGAGTAGATAGCTTTCGGAATGTTCTTTTCCGGGGCATCCATTTCGTCTACGGCTTGAATAACGAGTTGGAACCCTTCATACGCTACGAACGTCAGGGAAGCCACTATCAAGATGGAGAGTATGCTGGTGTCAYGGTTGTTCTGATATAGGACGGGAAGTGTGGTTTGCCTGTTGTTGATCAGGACGAACGAGATGACGGTTAGGATCACGAGCTTAGTGTAGACCATCACGTCTTCCAGTTTACCCATGCCTTTAACGCTCCAGACATTGATGAGAGTGAACACCAGGATGATGGAGCCTGCTACGCCTTTTCGAATCCATTCGTTGTCTGCGAATTCGAAAGCGCTTATGGCGTAAGAGGCGAAGGTGTAGGCGTACAGTGCCAGGGTGCTGATGTATCCGAAAACCACCCACCAGCCTATGAGAGACGCGGAGTATGGCGAATCGGGGAAGGTTCGTTTGTAAAAAGAGTAGGTAGCGCCTTCATCTTTATAATAGATGGCCAGTTTCACATAGGAATATGCCGCCAAGGAGGCAAACGCACCGCCGATGATGATGGCGATAGGGGTATAGACGCCAATCAAAGCAACGGAAATRCCCAGCACGGAAAAAATGCCGCCACCCACCATGCCCCCCAGTGCRATGGCGATTAGTTCCGGGAGACCCAGCGCCTTGTTGCGTTTTCTATGGATGGCCTTGACGTGGTTCATAGGATAGAGGGTATCATTTCCTGAGCATAGGAATGATGCTTATTCGTGTGCAGCAATAAATCAATTCTATTTAGTATCCAATATCCAGTTTTCAGCTTGTTCCATTTCGCTGTAGGAGAAATGTTTTATTTCAGCATTGATGAAGTGGCTCGCGATATGTTCGGCCAACTCTCCGATGGGAGAATTGGTTACAAAGGCCAGGCGGGCGATTTTTTTGTGGTGATCCCGTATAAATTTAAGATGTTTTATGAGCGAAGCGAACGAATCCCAGCCGGGAAAGGATTTTACGTGAATGATGAGACCGTTTAACTGGCCCGATGCTTCGATGAATGGGTCGATTTTTATTGCGGCCGCCTCGAAATCTGCTTTGGTYAACTTTCCATTAGGTTCTAACACTACAACTTTTTTTTGTTCATTGAGAGTAACGGTAAGCATGAGTTTTCTCCTTGGTTAGAGCATCTATATGAAACGAAAATTTAGAACTTGATGTTTACATCACTGCGTAATCGCCACTGTGACTGGCGAGTCTGACCTGCGGTTTTATCTGGAATGCCGCGTTGGCTTATCAAAGCCCACAGGTGGAGTTGGATGGTGTCGGTGAACTGATATCGCGTTCCTGTTACATGACCACTGAAATTGGTGGTGACCAGGAAATCATCCTGGGATACCAGGGAGAAAACAGCGTCTTGTTCCACTTTTTGCCACTGATAATACACTTTCCAGTCTCCCTTTTTTTTGGTCTCTCCCAGTGCTATGCCCAAAGCCCATCCCATGTCTTCCGATACATTGGCGCGGAGGTTGTGGATATATTCGGTGGATATGGTGACTGGTTTTTTCCATCCGGTGTAGGTCAACGATGCGATTGGATTCAGTATACCAAATTTAGAGGCAAAGGCATCGGGTGTTCCATCGTTGTCAAAGTCCAGCAATGCGTTACCGCTGTTCATTCCGATGATATCTGCCATATCTAAATTCGAGTAGGAATAATACCCTATGGCGGCGTTTCCTGTAAGCTGATCAGTGAATGTCTTATGGATACTCAGCTGTGCTGCAGCTACGTATGCATTGTCGTTTTTTCCGCGTTCCTGGAATATGTACTTTCCGAGTACCAATTTAACGCGATCTACTCCGGGGAAAGAATCAAGTGTATATCCGAAGACCAGGCCTTCCGGTTGCACATCGCTATCCCAAACCAATCCATTGTAGATAGGGTTTCGCATAAATGGATGGTCAAATTTCCCTACAGTGATCCAGCCATTCTCTAGCCATTGGGGAGAGTAGTTTAAAAAGATTCGATCGAAGGACACTTCTAGGCTACTGAAATTGTTACCTAAAGTTTGATGTGTGGATTTTGGATCGTCAGCATCTCCTGTGACCAGGCGAGCTCCGATTCTTACCTCTGAAGTCAGTTGCACTTCTCCGCCAAAGCGTAGGCGCAATCGCTGGCGATGCCTGTCCGGTGATGTGTCTAACTTCATGGAAGATTCTTGACGTAGTCGGAGGTCACCGGAAAAGCTGAATTTTTCCTTTTTTAAAGTTGAAGAACCCGATGGTTTCGGTGTGCGTATCTCTGGAGACGAAGTAATAGTAGCGGTAGCCTGTCGTTCAGAGTCCAATGCCTCAATAACCTGAGTTAAAGCTTTTTTGGTTTCCGGTGCTAAATTGGGATCGAGCAGCAGCGCGTTGGCTAAATTTTTAAGGGCTTGTTCAACGGTAACATCGGTATATGCATGGATGCTCAACGTAATCCCAAATATGATTATCAATATGGGAAGGAAGTTTTTCCATCTAGATATCAAATAGGTAGTAGAGGATTTCATGGCTATGTTCCTTTGCTTGACAGTATATATCAATTGTGGATATAATTGTCCATAATTAAAATTTATACATACAAGGCTTATTTATATGATAGAAATCGCTTTCATAATCAGGTTGCCGTTTTTGCTCCTTATCGTTTTTYTATTTGTTTCATGTGACCAATCTAATCAGGTAGATCATCCTGTGCCAGATATTCCGTCAGGGCGTATCCTGTGGGCTGAAGTGGATGTGCCCGAGCGGGGCAGCTTGAATGGGTATGCATCGAATGGTGCGCAGATTTATCAAGAGCGCTGTGTTACGTGTCATGGAAGACGAGGGCTGGGAGATGGTACGGCAGCGGCGTATATGATAACGAAACCGCGTAATTTCTCGACAGGCGAATATAAATTGCACAGTACCGCTGATTTTCCTTCGGGAGAGGATTTGTACCGTACGGTCACGGCAGGAATACCTGCTTTCGGCATGCCTTCGTATGAATATCTTTCACCACAGGATCGCTGGGCCGTTGTTGATTACATTCAGGGGCTTGGACAATCGGAGTACGCGGCGCGTTTGGAATCGGATGCGGTGAAAGAGGAATTGGGGCTGAATCTTGCCCGCCTGGACAGTGAATCGAGAGTTCAACATTGGGAAGAGTTGATAAAAATCCACAAGGAAACGGCGGGGTATGCTGAGGAGCAATTCCAGGCTGGCGTGGCGTTGCAGATTCCCCCGACACGACCACGAACGGAGAAGTCGTTGAAACGGGGTAAGAAACTTTATTTAAATTATGGTTGTGCAGTGTGTCATGGGTATACCGGAGGCGGATATGATAGTTCTGCTGAAGCGATGACAGATAATCAGGGGCGGGTTATTCGCCCTCGCGATTTTCGAGAGGGRGCATGGTATTTCAAAGCCGGAAATCGTCGTGAAGATATCATGCGCGTTATTGTGGGAGGGATGCCTGGTACCCCTATGCCCTCGTTAGATCTGGGAGAAGAAGAAAACGGAAAGCTGTGGGATTTAGCTTATTATGTGGAATATCTTGCAGGGTTGAAAGAGGAGAAATAAAATGATAAAGCGCAATATTTTTCCCTTACTGGCGATGATGTGGATGGTTTTATTCAGTGCGCCAGAAGTTTATGGGGAAGTATCGACAAGCATACAGGGACGGGTAATCTTTGAAGGAAAAGTCCCGGCAGTGCGGAAATTGCTCATCAGTAAAGATCCGGACCTGTGTGGTCATGGGTATCGTGAGATCCAGGATGTGCGTGTTGACGAGAACGGCGGGCTCCGGGATGTGGTGGTGTATCTGGATTCGGACAAGCTGGAGTTTRSCTGGAATCATCCCGAAGAGGGGTATACGTTGAACCAGAAGGGGTGTCGGTTTGAACCGTTTGTGCAGATATTCCCGAAGGATACCAAGGCGCGATTACGCATCGTCAATAGCGATCCCACGCTCCACAACGTACGCATCAGTCAAATACTGGGTCGGGTAAAACCGACACTGCTAAATATTGCTCAACCCAGCGGTATGAAACCTAAAGAGAAAGCGCTTCGATGGAAAAAGGGATCGAATATCGTTGAAATAAAATGCGATGCCCACGATTTTATGGAAGGGTGGATGTTTGCAGCGGACAACCCGTATTGCGCGATGGTATCGAATGATGGGGCGTACACTATTTCCGGGCTGCCAGCGGGAGAGCATACATTTAAGGCTTGGCATCCCTTTTTAGGAACGCTATCACAAACTGTCATGATTGAAGATGGGAAAGCAGTTGAATTGAATTTCACATTTACGGAGAAGGTGTCGGAATAGTGAATCGCAGGGCAATGTACATATCGGTTCTGCTTCTCGTCAGTGTAAGCGGCATGGTGAGTGTGGGGGAGGAGTCGAACCCGGAGCTGGTTGATTTGGGGCGGCACCTGTATTTCGAGCCTCGCCTTTCAGGTGACGGCAGTATGAGCTGCGCCAGTTGTCATGATTTGAATCAGCACGGATCGGATGGGCTGTCTCTTTCAAATGGGTATCCGGGTGTGTTGTATTTTCGTCGAACGCCCAGTATCTACAATGCTTCACGACGGCCACTTTTTTATTGGGACGGGCGTCTGAGCGGAAAGGATATGCCTACGCTGGTGCGAGACCATATTTCGGAGGCTCATTTTATGCAAGCTGACGGGCGGCTGGTTTTGGAGCGTCTTCGTCAAATTCCGTATTACGAATCAACCTTCAAGGAGGTTATGGGAGGCGAACCGAGTTACGGGAAGATTCTGAACGCCATAACGGCGTTTGTGAGTACGTTGAATGTGGATAATGCTCCCTTTGATCGTTTTATTGCTGGCGAGGATGATGCCTTGGGGCCTCAAGAAAAAGCGGGCTGGGCATTGTTTAACGGGAAGGCTGGATGCATACAATGTCACAGCGGATCGGATCTCTCTGATGGGCTTTTCCACAATACCGGTATCCCGACAAATCCGAATCTATTTCAGGAGCCGCAACGGCACATTACCTTTCGTCGTTTTATGAAAACATTTGGTGTTCCTGATTATCGCAGTAGAAGATTTGATGCAGGGCTGGAAATTATTACGCATGATGCGGGAGATGCGGGTAAATTTTTGACTCCGTCTTTGCGTAATCTGAACGATGCGGGACCGTATATGCACAACGGTATGATGGGTTCTCTGGGGGAAGTTATTGCTCATTACAATACAGGGGCTGGCGATCTCCCGCCGCTAAACCTGAACGAGGAGGAGCAGTTGGATCTTATTGCTTTTCTGAAATCCCTGAAGGGCACACCTGAACCGGTAGTTGTGCCAGAGCCTATGGAGTACGAAGAACGTGTCCTTGGTGAAAATTAAACACAAAGTAATTGAAATGTACAAGTCCCGCGCTGTGCTTGTGTTGAGTACGGCGGCGATGACTTTATTTATTTCACTTCCACTTATACAGCACAAAATAGTGAGTGCTGAAAAGACTACTGTAGATATGGCTGCATTAGCCAAGACGCTTCAGGCGCTTCCTGAACCTTTTATCCCACCCGATAATCCGCAAAGCCCGGAAAAAATCGAATTGGGGAAGATGTTGTTTTTTGACGCACGCCTCTCCGGTGATTCCAGTACAAGCTGTGCCAGTTGTCACGATCCGGCAACCGGGTGGGGTGATGGAGGAGAATTGTCCAGGGGGTATCCCGGATCCCTACACTGGCGTAATTCGGAGACCATCATCAATTCAGCGTATTTGCAGAAATTGTTCTGGGCCGGGGAAGCGAAGAGTTTGGAAGCACAGGCGAAATCTGCTGCGACCGGAAATTTGGCAGGGAATGGSGATCCCATGCTGGTYGAGGAACGTCTCGCGCAATGCCCGGACTATGTGGATCGGTTTAAGGATGTTTTTGGTACGGACTACCCTCTTTACTCTGATGTACTCAAGGCGATTGCGTCGTATGAACGCACGTTGGTGCAGCGTGATACTCCTTTTGATCGGTATATGAACGGAGATAATGATGCGCTGAATGAGAAGGCGAAGCGGGGATTGGTACTGTTCAAGGGTAAGGCAGAATGCATTCAATGTCATAACGGGGCTTTGTTTAGCGATGAGGATTATCACAATCTGGGGGTACCGGAAAATGAATCTTTCGAGTATGAGCCGTTACRCCAGATAGCCTTGCGATATCAGCATTACTCCCGGGGTGTAACGGAATCTGAATATCGCTCTGCGCATACCGATCTGGGACTGTATTACACGACCAAGCGGCCGGAGGACAAGGGGAAATTCCGTACGCATACGCTTCGATATCTGGCGTATACACCGCCGTACATGCACAACGGTGTTTTCTATACGTTGGAAGAAGTGATCGTTTTTTATAATGAAGGGGGAGGGGACACTAAAAATAAGAGTCCTTTGTTGAGACCTTTGGGATTATCTTACGACGAAAAAGATGAGCTGCTTGAATTTTTATTATCGCTAAGCGGTGACGAAATTATACATGAGCCGCCGGTGCTGCCGGAATATGAAGTAATTGATCCAGGAAATTAGGAGCGTACTATGGATATGGAGACGCATCAACCTGTGCAGAAAAAAGTACATTCTGAGCAGCCTGCTTGTGTATCGCGTCGGGATTTCATGTTGTTCTCCGGTGCGGCAGCGGTTAGCCTGGCCACATTGGGTCTTACTATAGATATGGCGAATGGCCAGATACCGCAACAGGTCCGCTACAAAGAATTTCCACGTATGCTGGTAGGAAAAGTGAGTCAGCTTGATGGTGATACTCCGACTCCATTTCATTATCCTTACGACCATCCATTCTGTCGTAGTTTGCTATTCAAATTGGACTCCAAAGGAGGCGGAGGTGTGGGAGTGGGGGAAAATATTGTGGCGTTCAATCAAATTTGCACTCACATGGGAGGGATGCTGGAAGGACAGTTCAATCCGGGATATAAAACGCTGGGGCCATGCCCAATCCATTTAACTACGTTCGATGTGGCTCGCTACGGCATGGTGGTGAGCGGTCATGCTACGCAAGGGCTGCCACAGATTATTCTTGAGCTGGATGGCGACGAAATTTATGCCACGGGAGTGATGGGTCTGATGTATGGACATCATGACAACCGAGCTGGGCTGGTAGAAGGATGAGCGACATGGACGAGTATACGCCAGAAAACAAGGTACCTCTACCTCCCCCTGATGCGAAAGTAAGTACCACGGCATGCGACTACTGCGTTGTGGGTTGCGGATATAAATCGTATACATGGCCTGTGGGGACTGAGGGCGGTCCGGGCAAAGATCAGAATGCTTTTGGAATCAACTATCCTGTTCCGGCCCTGAGCGGATATTGGATTAGTCCGAATCAACAYAACGTRGTTTCGATAAACGGCAAGCCGCACAATGTGGTCATCATTCCCGACCCGGAAGCTACGGTGGTGAATCGTGCAGGGAATCACAGTATTCGCGGTGGTGCGTTGGCGAAGAAATGCTACAACCCCGACACGCCGACCCGGGACCGTCTGAAGACGCCGCTCATGCGTGTGAACGGCGAGTTGGTTCCGGTGAGTTGGGAATTGGCGCTGGAGGTGATGGCCTCGGTATCGAAACATGTGATCAAGAAACACGGCGAGGCGGCATGGGGCATGAAGACCTATTCCTACGGGTATTTTGAGAATACTTATGCCATATCGAAATTGGCCTTTGCATCTGTACAGACTCCGGCGTATGCCCCCCATGATAAGCCTGGTCCCGGTAATGATACTGCCGGCATTGATGATGCGGGCATCAATCCATTCAGTGCGAGTTATGAAGACTGGGAAGCGGCAGATGTAATTTTTATTTCGGGTACAGATCCGTATGAAACCAAGACGGTGCTGTTCACCGAGTGGATGATGAAGGGGTTTCCAAAGAAACTGGTGATGGTCAATCCCCGGAAAACAACGGGAATCGTGTTTGCTGAACAAAATGACGGTCTCCACCTTCCCGTTATTCCCGGCACAGACACCATTCTCCATCTGGCGTTGGCCCGCGTGATTCTCGAGAATGGCTGGGAAGACAAAGAGTGGATTGAGAAATATATCGCAACRACCTGGGAAATCGAATCCGGATTCGGCAGGGGTACGCGCAATACGCCGTGGCAATGGCGWACTACCTGGGGAAATGTGGGTACTGATTTCGCCGGATACAAAAAGTGGATACTGTCCATACCTGAATCAGGGTTATCTTATGCAGCAGAAATTACGGGGATTGCTGAAAAGGATATACGAAAGGCAGCTTCTATACTTGCTGAACCTGCACACGGGAAACGCCCCAAGACTTCATTCGCATTCGAGAAAGGGAATTACTGGAGCAATAATTATCTGAACACCGCTTCCCTGGCAAGCCTGGCACTCATCTGCGGCGCGGGGAATCGGCCAGGTCAGGTTGTGAGCCGTCTTGGCGGACATCAGCGCGGATGGGTTGGTGGCGGAAGCTATCCGCGAGTGAAATCCCCCGAAAAATTTCCAGGTCGACGAAAAAAGGAAATTGATCTGGATCGGTGGATTGAGGCAGGGAAATTACGGTTTGCCTATGTTATAGGAACAACCTGGACGGGTGCCATGGCTGCTTCGCAGGAATTAGCTTCTACCTTTACAAAACTTACGAGCCAGCACCCGAATCAAATTACCCAAGCCGATGTGGATCATGCCCGGGATACCCTCATCGCACGCACCGATAACGGCGGCATGGTGGTGGTGGTGCAGGATATTTATCTGCCCGATCCCATTGGGTCAGACATGGCTGACATCGTTTTACCCGCTTCTGGGTGGGGCGAAGACACCTTCACGCGGTGCAACGGGGAGCGGCGACTGCGTCTCTATTCAAAGATTTATGATGCACCTGGTGATTCTAAATCGGACTGGTGGATCATTGCCGAATTCGCCAAGCGCATGGGGTTTGAAGGGTACGAATGGGAAAACTCCAATGACGTATTCGAGGAAGCGGCGCGTTTCAGCCGTGGCGATGTATTGGATTATTACCCGCTGGTCTACAAGGCTCGAAAAGACGGTATCGCTGGGCACGAGCTGCTGCGTACTTACGGCACAACCGGACTTCAGACTCCCATTCATCTTGTAGGTGATACCTTGGTGGGAACAAAGCGCCTCCACGATTCCACAGCCAAGTACGGCACACCGGAAGGTCCGACCATTCATTCAAAATGGTTGACTGTCTTCAAGTCTCATACCGGAAAGGCCTTGCTGCAGAAAACCTCATGGTCCCTGTTCAGTGATTTTTATGAGCGTATTACTCCAAAAGGAGACGAACTGTGGATCACCAGCGGACGCATTAACGAAATCTGGCAATCGGGTTACGACGACCAGAGGCGTCCCTATATTATGCAGCGATGGCCTGAATCGTGGGTGGAAATTCATCCCGACGATGCTAAGGCTCGGGGTATCGAAAATGGAGATCGGGTTCGCATGGTTAACGACGATGTACTCATTCAGACATCCGGGTTTGTGGGTGTCGAAGACAGCGATATGAGTTACACGAGCCTGGAGAAAAACGGACATATCCGTAAAGGTCATGGTGAATGCGAAGCCATTGCCATTGTCACCGACGCAGTTCGTAAGGGCGTTGCGTTTACTAATTTCCTCGACCCGAAATCACCGTCAAACAGTCTGGTCCATCGTGTCCCGGATCCCATTACGAATCGGTATCGATTTAAACTGGGTAAAGGCCGCATCGAAAAAATTGGTGAGTCACCCTATAAAGAAGACCTGAGCAAGATGTCATTTGCACCGCGAACGATTACAGGAAAACGCATTTCCTGAACCGAACAACTGGGAGATTATCATGTCAATATTCGGAAAACCCGATAAAGTATGGTGAAAATAAACCTCCTGTGGGTCGTCGTGTCATGTCTGAGGAAGCCATCGTAGTGGTTCGAGAATGGATTTCGACCATGAGTTTTAGTGAGCAAGAAGCTGAAAAACTTATTGTAGAGCAAAAAGAAAACTTTCAGCAGCATATGGATGAAGGTACATTTTCTACAGATGATGTAGACTAGTTTATGTGGGATGTTGAGATAGCTTAGGCTGGAAAGAGGTGCGTGATTATGTTTCGATTGTATTCAAAAGGGTGCGAATATGCCATTCGAGCGTTGATTCACATGGCACCGACAGATGACAAGCAGCGTTTTCAAGCGAAGGAGATTTGTAAAAAAGCGGATATTCCTGAATCATTTACACGTAAGATTTTTCAAGACTTGGTGAGCGGGGGGCTTTTGGATGCCATACCCGGACCGGGTGGAGGCTATTCCATCGTAAAGGATGTAAAAGAAATATCTTTGCTCGAAGTTATCGAAACCGTGGATGGAAAAAATACATTCAGCGGCTGTATTTTGGGTTTATCGGAATGCAATGCGATTAAACCTTGTCCGCTGCACCATGCCTGGGCCCTTGCCAAAGAAGAATTGCTGGGGCAATTGGCTGGACAAACCCTTCAGGATCTGGTGGATACAACCCGTAATAGAAATGCGAAGTTAAAAACACACTGACGTATATTTTGCGATTGGGGTATTCTTGGAATTCAAGTGATATCAAAAGTTATATTGAAACAAATTTTTCTTCAGGCCTAATCCGATGGGTGATTTACCAAAAAATCAGACAGGTTGTGGGGTGCTTATATGGTTATGTTATTCAATAACTATGGGGTAAAGTAAAAATGGCGGAGGATGAGGGACTCGAACCCACAAAGCCGAAGCCGCCGGTTTTCAAGACCGGTGCATTACCAATTATGCTAATCCTCMGCACGGGTAATCGCTTTTGGCGGGAAAGGTGTATTGTACCTGTTGGGGTGTGTGGATTTCATATTTTGGATCGTGGCGGGTGCGAGTATGGTTTTCCGGCTGGTGTCGGGATTGATGATACCTAGCCGATGTGAAGTGTCTTGAGTCGGATTTTTCGAGGGTTCTTGTTGTCTGGTGTATTGATGACATGGGACGTACCATTGGTATGTATGTAGCGCGTGATTGTTGAGTTAAATAGCTTTTCATAAAACTGAGACAAACTTTTCCCATCGGCCTCTTTTTGAAATGGATTTCAGGCATAGGGTCTTATCAGCACGAGATGTCACGCCCCTTGATTCGTGGTCGCAGGAGTGACCAGATTTCCGCGTCGGCCT
>NVWG01000200.1 GCA_002746185.1 Candidatus Hydrogenedentota bacterium | reverse complement strand
AATAGCAAAAGTCGCCGCATCATCTTTAGCAGATGCAACTTTGAGGCCGGTGTTAATTTGTGTTTGAACGGTGTTGAGTTGTGCTGTGGTTTTATTCAAATTTTGCAGGGCTGCAAACGCACCTGCATTGGTGTTTACGGAAAACGCCACGATATATCTCCATTCTGAGAGTTGTGTAGAGCATTTTGCTCAGCGGATGCATTTTGCGTCCAGAATAACATAAGCAGGGGTTGTGCCAGTATTTTAAAATTTTGAAAATATTAGGTATGAAGGTTTTGGACCTAGTAAATCTGCTGTAATAGTTGAAGCATTGACTGATAACAAAAATAGAACTGCTTCTAATATAAGAACAATATTTTCGAAAAATAATGGTTCTCTAGGAACCCAGGGCTCTGCATCACATAATTTTCAAAGATTGGGTGTAATTAAAATAGATAAAAATGATATCTCGAAATAAATGTATTTCCATATAAATTACGATTTATTCTTCAAAATGGTATGATGCCCTATGGCCTCAGATCGWATAGTTGTATTGAAACAAGACCAGGAATTGSGTGAATTTGCTGTTGATAGACCCATTTCCATTGGCCGGAACCCGGACAATACCATTGTGCTGGATGATCCCCTGGTTTCTCGTAAACATGCTATGGTGGAACGCACCCCGGCAGGAATGATGCTCCGTGATCTGGGCAGCGGAAACGGCACCTTTGTAGAAGGGCGAAAAGTCATCGAGTTATGCCTGCAGACTGGCCAAGTCTTTCATATCGGCTCCATGCAGCTTCGCTTTGAAGAAGGAGACGAATTAATTATTCCTCCCATGGCAGCCCCCTTTGCTGGCAGCCCCCAGGCCAGCGTACTCATCCAGCAGGATGCCGCCCCGGAAGCTGTTGAATCCAGATCCGCTGATTCCGTTTACAATACGATGTTCACGGAGGCACCCACCGACGGCGATGCGCAACGTCGTTTGGCGGCAGTGTATAAAGCCAATCAGATCATTGCCAGCGAACACGATCTGAAAAAAGTGTTTGCTTGTGTCATGGGACAGATCATGACACTGGTGCCTGCCAATAACGGTGTCATCATGCTGCAAGATCCAGGTACAGGGAAACTTSAATCGGTCCATGAACATACCGGCGCGGGTGAGYAGGATATTCGCGTCAGTTCGTCTATCATCAAACGTGCCTACGAAGATGGTGAAGCCATGATCGTGCGGGATGCCGCAATGGATGATCGCTTTGATCCTTCCGCCAGTATCATGCTGGCGAACATTACATCGGCATTGTGTGCGCCTCTCACCTGCAAGGAAGAAAAGCTCGGTGCGATTTATGTAGATACCCGTGGCACACCTAACGCGTTTGCTCATGAAGACCTGGAGTTGCTGGTGGCGCTGGCGAATTCCGCCGCCATCGCCATCAAGAATGCCCAGTACGTAGAGCAGCTCGAATCGGACTTTCAGACCACGCTGAAACTGCTCGCCAACGCCATCGAAATGCGCGACCATTATACGCTGGGGCATACCTGGCGCGTCACGGGATACTCCATGGAGATCGCCCGGGAAATGGGGTGGGACGAGGAGAAAGTGGGCGAGGTGCAGATGGGCGGTGTGCTGCATGACGTGGGGAAGATCGCCATTGAAGATGCCATCCTGCGTAAACCGGATCGACTCACTGAAGACGAATACGACAAGATGAAAATTCACCCGGAACGTGGCGCGGCGTTGATGAAAGATTGCAAAAAACTGGAAGCGCTCATCCCGTATTGTCTTTATCATCACGAGCGGTATGACGGTAAAGGCTATCCCTACGGCTTGGTCGGAGAAGACATTCCTATTGAAGGTCGCGTGGTGGCGGTGGCGGATACCTTTGATGCCATGACCAGCACTCGCCCCTATCGCGATGGGCTGGACCCGGAAGTTGCCATCGCCGAAATCGAGAAGAACAAAGGTTCCCAATTCGATCCTGTCACGGCGGATGCGTTCATTCGGGCATACCGAAAAGGGCGCATCCAGCAATACATGCAGCTCAAACAAGAGACCGACACCAACGGCATCGTGTGTCCCTTTTGCAGTACCTATATCCACATCTCCGAAGACGCCAAAGAAGACGACCTGCAGGATTGCTCCGTGTGCCACCGCAGCATCCGCCTGGAATTCAAACACGATACCTTCTACGGTATCCTGCTCACCCAATCCGATCTGGATGCCCTGCGCCCCGTCACGCCGCCCAGCCAGATCATCGGCGGTGACGCTGCTGTTTCCTGAGCCAGGCGAGTCCGTCCGGAGTACGACGGTTTGCATAGGCGTTCCATATAGATAGGACGCAGGCGTTGCGTCGGAGTTGGAGACCCCCTTGGGGACGCGGGAGTGCCTGGGTCAGAGACCCTGGCACAACGGGTACAAGATTCCACCGATTTACACAGACGAACTTATCCCTGTCATTGCGAACGTAGCGAAGCGAAGTGCGGCAATCTATTCGTCTCACCGTATCCCCTAAAACGCGATGGCTTCCCTCATCAAGATATACTAAATGTGGCATAGCCTTCCTTGGCAGAATCGGTAGTTGTGGCATAGCCGCCCTCGGCTGTGAATAAATTGACGTGGCGCAGCCACATTCCAAATTACCTACCCTCAGCGACTCCATACCAACACGGGACGAACCCATTCGTCTATCGAGAGGCGATAAATGTGGCCTAGCCGCCCTCGGCTGTGAATCAACTAAAGCGGTACTGCCGCATTCCATATTTCCCTCCTCGCTAACCACATACCAACACTCACCGAACCCATTCCTCCATCGAGAGGGGATCAAGGGGGGTGTTAAACACAACATAACCTCCCTCGACTATAAAGTCCTTTCCATACGACCCCAACCACAACAACCATCCATCGCACATATCGCAAATTCACACCGATGGGGATGCCCAGTCCGCCACCGTGCCTATGTCCCTATAACCCTGCGCAGCGTGTTGCGTCCGGGGCATAGATGCCGGGTCAGGTGAGGAGATGATGGAGGGGAAAGGGTGTGTGGGAAACAATGGGGTGCAAAAGTGTGTGAGGTTACGATGACCTTATTTTATAGGGTTTTTCGTTAGGGTATCGCAGCGAAAAGCTAACGGGTAGTCAATTTTTGGGTTGAAATGCAAAATGTGGAATCCTATAGTATTATAGTTATTTTAATTATATGCAGAATGAGAACAGGATATCTTATGAAATTATCAAAAGTCCATATTAAAAATTTCCGATCAATTAAAGATCAAGAAATTACCTTGGGTGCATACAATTGCTTTGTTGGGGAGAACGGTGCTGGAAAATCCACAGTATTGTCTGCACTCAATGTTTTTTTTGGAAATACAAGGGACTCGAATGTTGATTTGCTGAATTTATCTGAAGACGATTTTCATCATCGGAATACTTCTGAGCCGGTAATCATAACTTTGACCTTTGAAGATATTTCAGCTGAAGCTGCTTGCGGTAAATTGGCCCTGTATATAAGACAAGACCAGTTAATTGTATCCGCGGTCGCCGAATACGATTCTGGTTCCGGAAAGGCAGCGGTAAAGCAGTATGGACACAGGTTGGTAATGAGTGAATTTGCTAAATTTTTCGAGTGTGATAAAAATAAGGGGCTGGTACGTGAACTAAAAGATTTATATGGTCAGTGCAAAAATGATTTTGCGGAATTGCCGGATGTTTCAAAAAAAGATGATATGCGTAACGCTCTACGTGAATATGAAGAATCACACGAGGACTTATGCGAGGTTATTGATGAGACGAATCAATTCTACGGATTCACCAAGGGGGAGAATCTGTTGAAACAGTGGATCGAGTGGGTTTATGTGCCTGCTGTAAAAGATGCACATTCCGAACAGCAAGAGGATGGAACTAAAACCGCTCTCGGGCGTTTGCTTAAAAGAACAGTACGTGCTGATGTTAATTTTGAAGATGCTATAGAGGAACTGAAAGAAGATACTAGGGAAAAATATAAAGAAATATTAGAAAAACAGCAGTCAGCTCTTGAGGAAACTAAGTTGTCGCTTGAAAATCAGCTTCAGTTTTTTAGTAATCCCTCAATCGAAATGGACCTGAAATGGGACTATGATCCACAAAAATCAATAGATGTGAAAGAACCGTTTGCTAAAGTCAGAATTACTGAGGACGAATTTGTCGGAGATGTGACAAGGCTTGGTCATGGTATACAACGGTCTTTTATTTTTGCGGTTCTGGTAGAACTGGCAGATCATCATATGGAAGATGAACCTACTCTAGTCTTGGGTATTGAGGAACCAGAATTGTACCAACACCCGCCTCAAGCGCAATATTTGGCGGAAGTTTTGCAAAATATGTGTGAAAATAGCGACACAAAATCACAAATATTAATGACGACTCATAGTCCATATTTCGTTTCCGCCAAGGGATTTGAAGACATGAGAAGAGTTCATAAGTCAGAGAATAGCGCTGTTATTTTAAGCGCAACATATGATCAGATTAGTGCCGATATCGCAAAAGCACTTGGTAAAATTCCACCAAGTCGTACCGATTTAATGGCGAGAATATCTCAAATATTATTTCCGTCTCAGAGGGAACTCTTTTTTTCGAGAATAGCGATATTTGTTGAAGGTGTAGAAGATGTCGCCTTTATCTCAACATATTTGAGATTAACAGGATTGTGGGGAGAGTTTCGACAATATGGATGTCACTTTATAATTACGAACGGTAAGAACGATATGAGTCGACTGATAGCAATTGCTAACTCTTTAGATATTCCTAATTTTGTGATTTTCGACGCAGATGTAAATAATATGTCGTCTAGTAGCGAGGAAAAAGAGAAGGAAAATAATTTATGTATATACCGATTATGTAATCAGGCGCATATAGACCCAAAACCAGATTCAGATCAATACGAAAAAAACTTGATAGTTTGGAAAGACAATATTGGCACTACGGTGCAATCTGAAATAGGGGAAGAAGATTGGGATAAACATAATGCGAAAGTGAAGGAAAACGATTTTTTTAATTCCTTACGTGCGAAAAATAATATGTTAATTGCGGCAGTTGTTAGCTCTCTTTATGAAGCTGCAATTCGCCCTAGTTCTTTGCAAAAAGCAGTTGAGTCGATATTGGATTTTGCCAAAGAAGTCAATCATAAAAGCGTTTGATTTGGGCTTTGTACATTTCTGTGACCTATTGTTTCCCTGCCTACCAAGCGCGGCGGCACGCGCAAGAAAATGCTGGCCAGCGCAGCCGAGGTGATGCGCGAACGAGGCGC
>NVWG01000199.1 GCA_002746185.1 Candidatus Hydrogenedentota bacterium | reverse complement strand
CGGATGCCACCGGCGTCGGCTGGGTTTATCAATATGCACGGGCATTTGCATACCAGTCGGGCGGGTCGTCCCATGCCGCTGGAGTATCAATATAAACTGTGGTTGGGTTCGGGGATTACTACGGTGCGCGATGTGGGCAGCGATGGCGATCTGATCCTGCAAGAACGGGAGCGCAGTGAAGCGGGTGAAATCGCAGCTCCTCGACTATCGGCATATCTGTGGTTTCCCAACGGATCAATTCAGTCCGGTTGGGGGCCAGGAGTGGCACCATCGGAAAATGAAATCAGGAGTATGGTCCGTAAGCTCAAGAAGCGGGGGGCGGACGGGATTAAGGTGCGGCATTTCGACCGGAAAGATTTTTTAATCATCGGAGATGAGGCTCGCAAGCAAGGATTGAAGATTGCCCATCATGTGGGGATTGAAGATACGAATGCATGGGATGTCGCGGCAGTAGGCGTGGCATCTATTGAACACTGGTATGGTGTGCCGGATGCAGCACTCCAAGGCATACAATCTTTTCCCGCCGATTTTAATCACACTAACGAGCTGCATCGATTCAGGTATGCCGGGCGTTTATGGCGAGAGGCCGATCCGGATCGCGTGCAGGAGGTATTACAGACGCTGGTAGACGCAGGGGTAGCGTGGAACCCGACGTTGTGCATTTATGAGGCATCCCGTGATTTGCAACGGGCGTTGACCCAGCCGGCGTTCAAGGAGTATTTACACCCATCGCTGGAGGCATACTTTGCGCCCAACCCGAAATTCCATGGCTCATTCTTTTTCGGATGGACGAATACGGATGAGGTGTATTGGAAAGAAAACTATCGAATCTGGATGCAGGCTATCCGAGACTTTGCCGATATGGGCGGTATTGTGACGACGGGCGAGGATGCTGGTTTTATCTATCAAGTGTATGGGTTTGGGTATCTGCGCGAACTGCAGCTCCACGAGGAGGCCGGGTTTCATCCGTTGGAAGTCATCAAGCATGCCACATGGAATGGTGCGCAGGTGCTGGGGCGTGACGATGAGTTGGGTCGGTTGAAGCCGGGGTATCGTGCCGATGTAGTGGTCGTGAATGGTAATCCACTGGCGGATCTCCAGATTCTCATGCCCAGGGGGTTGAATCCTACGCTGGACGATCAGCGTGGTGATGCAGGCGGTATCGAATGGACCATCAAGGATGGAATTCCGTATTCGTCACCGCGCCTTTTTGCCGAAGTGAGGGCATTGGTGTCGAAAGCACGCCTTGCGGAGTGAATAATGACTTGTGAAGTATAACGGATGGACATGTGCGATCCATTGTACATCTGGAGTATACTAGGTAGTATTCCTTGGAATTATCTCCACAGGAATGGAACAAATTTTCAGGATAAGCGGTTTAGATGTTTAGACAAGGTTGTCTTACTAGGTAGGCTGCATAGAAGTTAACAGGAGAGATTCGATGAAACTGAAATGGATGAGTGTACTGGCGTTAATTTTGATGGTGGGATTCGTGGGTTGTTCAGGGGATTCCGCCGAGGAAGTACCTGCAACAGATGAGGCACCTGCTGCTATTGAAGATGCGCCCGCCGCTGTAGAAGAAGGATCTGCAGCTTCCGACGCACCTGCTGCTATGGACGACATGCCCGCCGCCATGACGGAAGAAGGTTCTGATGCCAAGGAAGAAATGCCAGCGGCTACAGAAGGTTCCGATGCCAAAGCTAAAACGTCTGCTGTGATAGATGGACTGGTAAGCAAAGCGGATAAAATGGCCGGTGTGGTGTCTGCGATAACGGAGCAGACCGTGGAAGCAGGATGCGCCAAATGCGAATACAAAATGGCTGGCGTGAGCGCATGCACACTCGCTGTTAAAATTGGCGACACCCCGCACATCATTACTGGTGAGGGCATCGGCAAACCCAGCGAAGTCGGCTTGTGTCAAGGCACGAAGCAGGTCAAGATAGCTGGGAATCTTTTGGAAGACGGCACCATCGGCGCATCCGAGTTCAGCTTGGTTCAATAAAAGTTTATTCCAATAGTTATTATTGACGTGGTCTGCACAAAGTGCAGACCACGTTTTTTTGTTGTCAGATTTTAAATTACCACGGCATCGGGAACAGGTTGTTTTATATCGGCGAGGACGAGTTGGGGTTTGATGGTGAGTACGGGGCAGGGGGCTTGGGTAGCCACCTTCTCTGCGGTACTGCCGAGAAGAACATGGGACAGCCCTTGTCTTCCGTGAGTGGGCATGATAACCAGGTCTATATTTTCTTCATCTGCGACACGAATAATCTCTTTTCCGGGGACACCCATTACGACCTGAATGTTGGTTTCAATATCGGATAAGGAGGCTTGGATTTTCTCCAACAGGACGATACTGGTTTCGTTAAGATGTGCTTCCATGGGCATGGAGGTGTTGGACATGAGCATGGGGTATTCGATTCGAGAATCCACGACGTGAAACAGGAGTAGCGAAGCCTCGAAACGACGGCAGATGTCTGCTGCCGCAGGGAGGGCTTCCTCGGACAGGCTGGAAAAATCCACTGGGCACATGACTTTTTTGATGTTGATATGCCCCTCTTCATCAACGAATTCGTGTTCGGCTTCTTTAACGGAAAGTACGGGGGCGGGAGATGAGCGAAGGATTTTACTACATGTGCTTCCATGCACTAGATGACTCAGGCCGGAATGTCCGTGCGTCCCTACCACAAGCAGATCGCAACCCAGTTCCAGCGCCAACTCATCGATTTTCTCCGGCGGATACCCTTCCAGCAGGTGGCCTTTCGTCTGAACCCCAGCGACTTTGGCTTCCTCCACATCTGCGTCCAGCTGTTCTTGTGCTGCCGAACGAATTTCCCGAAGGGTCTCTTCCAAAATGGCTCCGCCTTCCGGTACAAGGGAGTAGGGGTATGGAGTGACCTCAACAGAATGGGCGATGTGCAGGATTCCGTTTGGCTGTTTGGCAAACGCATAGGCATACCGCTTGGCGTGTTGGGAGCAGCTGGAAAAATCTGTGGACAACATGACGTTTTTAAATCGGCTCATGGCGGGACCCCTTTTCGTTGCTATCTTTCACCTCCATTATACGCCCAGCATGCTCAGGATTTCGATAAAATTTTTTGTAGCGTGAAATGTAGATATCCAGGATGTGCGATGGAATAATTGAGATTTGTGATATGATGAAAATGGTTTTACTGGCTATCGAGGCGGTGTTTTTATGCGGATTATTATGATTACCAATACCTACACGCCCCATGTGGGCGGAGTGGCGCGATCCGTTGAGGCATTTACCGCCGAATACCGAAAACGGGGTCATGATGTGATGGTTATTGCCCCGGAATTTGCCAATCTTCCACCCTATGAGGAAAATGTGCTCCGGGTGCCTGCCCGGTTTCGTTTTAATGGATCAGATTTTTCGGTTCGCCTGCCAATCCCCATGCAATTCTCGGATACGGTCAAAGATTTCAAGCCCGACGTTCTTCATTCTCATCATCCTTTCATGTTGGGTGCCACAGCGATACGTCTGGCCCATCAGCATGCCGTGCCATTGGTCTATACGCATCACACTATGTACGAGCAGTACACTCACTATGTGCCGGGCAGCAGCAAGCCCATGAAACGATTTGTGGCGGAAATCGCGTCAGGATATGCGAATCTATGCGATCAGGTTATCGCGCCCAGTGAAAGTTTGGCAAAGGAAATTCAGCATCGCGGAGTTAATACACTAATAGAGGTTATACCGACAGGAGTGTTTATTGAAAAATTCAGACAAGGGAGTGGTGCCGGTTTTCGCGATGTGTTAGGTATTCCGCAAGATGCTTTCGTGGTGGGGCATGTGGGAAGACTGGCACCGGAAAAAAACCTAGCGTTTATGACTCGGTGCGTGAGTGAATACTTACAGGCCAACCCCCATGCTCATTTTCTGGTGGTGGGAGGCGGCCCGTCACTGCGGGGCATCCAGCAATGCTGTGAAAAAATCGGGGTTCAAGATCGTCTCCACTGTGCCGGAGTGCTGCAAGGGACATTTCTGGTGAGTGCATACAAGGCCATGGATGTCTTTGCGTTCACCTCTCATTCGGAAACCCAGGGGATGGTGTTGACCGAGGCCATGGCAGCAGGTGTGCCAGTTGTCGCAGTGGATGCACCGGGTGCCCGGGAGGTGGTGATCGATGGGGAGAATGGCCGCCTTTTGCTTGAAGATAATGTAGAGTCATTTAAGGCTGCTCTGGATTGGGTCGCGAAATTGAATCAGGCAGAACGGGCTAAAGTTACGGCTGCTGTATTGGAACGGGCAGAGACTTTTTCCATGGATACTACAGCGGAACATGCCCTGAATCTTTATACTCGAATGATAGAACGGGGAAGTCGTGTGGGTAAGGAACTGGATAGTCCCTGGGAGCGGGCCATTGAACTGGCCAAGACCGAATGGGATTTAGCCGCAAATACAGCGGAGGCGGCTGGTGCAGCGTTTCACATGATGCCGGGGAAAACGGGGAATGTCGATGGTTGATCGCCTGGAATTTCTTCTTCGGAAATTTCGTCGTGCCGTGWGCCGAAGCGAATGGGGCCCAGGGATGTTGGGGCTGCCAAAATCAACGGATACCGAAGTCGAGCCGGGCCTCGTGTTGGTGCAAATCGATGGTTTGTCGGAACCGCAACTGCAACGTGCCCTGGAAATGGGCAAAATGCCGTTTTTGAAATCACTGATCGAGAAGGAAGATTATCGAGTGGTTCCTATGTATTCCGGCGTGCCTTCYACTACACCCTCTGTTCAGGGCGAGCTCTTTTACGGGGTTCATCAGGCTGTTCCGGCATTCAGTTTCGTGGATCGTGCTACTGGTCGGATCGTTAAAATGTACGAACGGGAGCCGGCGGAAGCATTGGAAGACTCTTTTGCCGAGAAGGAAGCGTTGTTGCGTGACGGTTCAGCGTATGCCGATATTTACTCCGGCGGAGCAGAAGATACACGATTCTGCGCCGCCTCGGGAAAACTGACCGACTTAACGCGCATGACCAAGCCATGGATGCTGCCCGTGTTGTTAAGTATGCACTTCATGAGCGTGATACGCATGCTGCTGCTTATGACTGCGGAGGTGTTCTGGGCCTTAGGCGGGGTATTTCGCGGTGTGTTAAATCGACAAAATATCCTGGCGGAACTTAAATTCATACCGTCTCGGGTTCTGGTGTGCATCGGCCAACGTCTGGAGAGAGCGCCGGTCTTGTGGCGGGCGCGGACCAATGCGGAAAACTTTGAGTCCGTGCCCCGTCAAACCAACGCGACT
>NVWG01000017.1 GCA_002746185.1 Candidatus Hydrogenedentota bacterium | reverse complement strand
CCCCCGTGACTGCATCACATACCCTCCTTGAACCCATTTGATCAAATGAATACCATCACGTCAAGGACTTTTTCACCAGCTCCACTGTCCCTAATTATTGTAAAAATTGAAACCTCTCCTGAATCGACACAGTCATAGTATCCAACGACTATGTCGTTTTCGGATCGTAATATTTGGCTTACTAAATTGACCTAACGGAGTCTATGTGTGTAATCTCGAATTACACGAAGGAGACAGAACACATGTTCGTACTCGGGCTTCTATATCGATATCCCTACTTGTATTTCATCGTTCCAACTGTGCTTTTCGTGTTATTGATTCTAGCCTCAAGGATTATGAAACCAGGCGAAAAATCACGAAAAACGGCAATCGCATTCGCTTACGCCATTCCCGTTCTGGCTGTGGTGGGATACGCAGGAATACTCGCGCTTCTTTATTCGTATCAAGGAAACTTCGTTTTCCAGCCCAGTGGAACTGTCGACGATCCGCCGAAGGTTCTTGGATGGACATACGAAGATGTTCTCCTAGATGTCGGTGGGGATTCGACACACGGCTGGTACGTTCATGCTGCGGCGGACACGCGCGGAGCAGTATTGTTCTCACACGGAAATGGAGGAACAATATCGTCCCGGATAAAGGACGTGGAAGTGTTCCGGCAATTGGGTTTCGACGTGCTAGCCTACGATTACGGAGGATACGGCAAGAGCACGGGGTTGCCCTCAGAAACCCGTTGCCGGGACGACATCTTGGCGATGTGGAACCATCTGACGAACGATCGGGGATTCGCTCCTGAATCCATCATTCTTTGGGGACGTTCGATGGGGGGAGGTCCAACCTGTGAACTCGCGACTCAAGTAGATGAAGGTGCCGTCATATTGGAAAGCACCTTTACTTCGGTTCCCGATATGGGGGCGGAACAGTTTCCTATATTTCCTTCCTTTCTTCTCGCACTTCTAATTGAACATAAATTTGACAACGTGGGAAAGGTAAGCCAAATCGGAGCACCCTTACTAGTCATTCACAGTTCGGAAGATGAAATTATTCCTGCCACCCATGGTCAGAAATTGTTTGACACAGCAATTAACCCCAAGGACTTTTTATCAATTCCCGGAGGCCATAATAGCGGGTACCTTACGACCATTCGGACGGATGGATTGAAGGCATTTTTGAATCCTCTATTTCCGCTGTGAATTGTAGGCCCACAATCTTTAAGCCTTTGAAAATAGGGAGATTAGTGGATAGTGGAGTCGGTGAAAAAATCCATGATGTGACGATGCTCATTTGATCTAATGGGGTCAAGGATGGTGGTTATGCAGTCATGGGGACTCTGATTTTCGGATATGGCGGATCGCGCTACAACGGCAAGTCCACATCTTCGAAATTGTCCATCATCCGGTCTGCGCGCATGGTTTTTAGTGCGTCGCAGGCCGCATCCAGCGAGACGGCTTGCTGGTCTTTTACGCAGTAGCGCCGCCAGGTGACGGTGCGTTCTTCCATTTCTTTGCCGCCCAGGATCCAAATGTTGGGTGTCTTTTTGGTGATGGCGTTGCGGATYTTTTTGTTGAAGGATTCGTCGGAGGTGTCGATCTCGGCGCGGAACAGATCGCCTCGGAGTCGGTTCATTATTTCTTCTGCATAGGGCAGCACGTCGTCTTTCACGGGAATGATCTTCACTTGCACGGGGGACATCCACGTTGGGAATGCGCCGCCGTAGAGTTCGATGAGGAAACTGATCATGCGTTCGTGGGTGCTGAGCGGAGCGCGATGAATAATAAACGGCGTTTTCTGTTCTCCGTCCGCATCCGCATATTTCAGGCCAAAGCG
This sequence comes from Candidatus Hydrogenedentota bacterium, assembly GCA_002746185.1. GTDB lineage: Bacteria > Hydrogenedentota > Hydrogenedentia > Hydrogenedentales. The sequence continues at coordinate 39,713 of NVWG01000017.1, read as the reverse complement.
ATCCGCCACGACGAAGTCGAGCTGGCATGTGGACACCGTTTCTTCCCTGCCCATGAGGTTTTTAATTTGGATATCCAGTTTGGGACCGTAGAACGCCGCCTCGCCGCGTTCCTCCTCGAAGTCTACGCCCAGATTCGTGAGTACCTGGCGCACGATGCCTTCCGTGCGTTCCCATTCGTCCCGATCTCCGACGAATTTTTCGGAATCCGAATCAGACAGGGACAGGCGCGCACGGAAATCGCCAAGGCGTAGATGGGTGTAAAATAATTTGTATAAATCGATGACSYGTYKRAATTCATCTTCTACYTGTTCCGGKGTGCARTAGATGTGYGCATCGTTCATGCACATGGCGCGTACACGAAGGAGTCCCGCCAACGACCCGTGTTTCTCGTAGCGATACGTGTTGCCGTATTCCGCAAAGCGCAGGGGGAGTTCCCGGTAACTTCGGGCGCGCGCGTCGTAGAGTTTGTGATGGTGGGGGCAATTCATGGGCCGGAGATAATACTCGTCGTGCTCGTCCACTTTCATGGGCGGATACATGTCTTCCGCGTAGTACGGCAGATGCCCCGACCGCTCGTACAGCTCACCTCGAGTGATGATGGGAGTGGATACGCGTTGATACCCTGCGCGAAATTCTTCTTCCTTGACCCACGCTTCCAGTTCATCCCGAATGACCGCGCCGTGAGGAAGCCACATGGGCAGCCCTACGCCCACTTCCTGATCGATGATAAAGAAATCCAGTTCCTCGCCCAGCTTGCGGTGGTCCCGTTCCATGGCCAGTTTGCGTCGTTCGATAAATTCCTTCAGGTTGGCTTTCGACTCAAAGGCCAGTCCGTAGATGCGGGTGAGCATGGGGTTCTTCTCATTGCCTCGCCAATACGAACCGGAAATGCGGTCCAGTTTGAAACACGCCTTGGGGACTTCCCCGGTGTGTTCCAGATGGGGGCCTTCGCACATGTCCATGAAGGGGCCGTTCACATAAAAACCCAAGCCTTCATCACCAGCCCGACCCGATTCCACCAGCTCTTTCGCGTACTCAATTTTGTATGTTTGATCCGTCGTACTCAGATCAGCAGTGGCTTGATCCAATGTCTTGAAGGACTGCTCGAAGGGTTGTTTCTCCTTCACAATTTTTCGCATGCGGTTTTCGATTTCGATCATGTCGCGCTCGCCGATAGGTGTATCCCCAAAATCGAAATCGTAATAAAAACCAAATTCCACAGGGGGACCAAACGCCATCTTCGCGTCCGGACGAATTTCCAGCACGGCTTGCGCCATGATGTGTGCCAACGAATGGCGCAGGCGATATATAAACGTATCCTTAACGGGATCGATGTCTATTTCAGTGTTGCTCATGTGTACTCCGGTGAAGTTGTCTTTCCTTGATAGCGAGAATTAATATGCGCAAATGCGTCGGTATAATACGCCTCAGCCAAAGGAAGCTGCAATAAACATAATTACCATGTGCTGCGATTGCGTTTGTTAGGTGAGGGATTCGTATGAATCAGTTACGTATCCGCACATTGATTCTTGAATTACAAATTACGCAGTTCCAATTTAGATATTGCTGGAATCAATTGCTTACCCTCCCTCATTGAAACGGGTGAACCTAATTAGAGGACAATTGCGTTTTAGCAATTCATGACAAGACATGAGATATGATACGTCTCAACCATACTACGGTTCTCTTTTCCGCGTGTGTAACCAGTAGCAGTAATTAGCTCCAAGACATTTTTAGCGGAGATGGGAAATTTTTTGTTGTAAAAACCTTCGTGATTGTATTCAGCGAGAAACCATCTTGGTATTAACGGACTGGATATTGTCAGTTAATACCTTAACAACGAGGTAGTATGGCTGATAAATTTTTAAAAATATCGTCTTTATGCTTGAATCATCGAATAAAATATGGTATATATTGTGCCAGCTATTTGGATGAGTGCTCCGAACTTGATCGGGTAACCAAAGCGTTTAATATCTAACAGTTACGAGTTGGATGTTTATACGCCCAGGTAATTTCAAGTTTTGAATGGAGTAAATAGTATTCTCCAAGTGGGGGTCCACACCTTAGCGATGCAGTGCATATCGCGCATTATTGAGAAATAAATGTATTTCTTGGTTACTGTTTAACGCAGCCGACCGTCTCTTAACTATTGGGCGGCGTCTATCAGAAAGAAAGGGCATATCCGTGGGACAGCTTTTTCCTCCCGGTGCCGATTGGATCGTCAAATGGAGCATGCTCGGTGGTGCCGTGACGGCAGTAATCCTCGTGGGCGTTTCCTCGGGTTTATATTGGTCTCCAATAGTAACCGACGTGAACGTCGCCAAAGACCAGCCTATACCATTCAGTCATCATCGGCATGTAACAGGTAACGACATTGATTGCCGTTATTGTCATACCACGGTAGAAACATCGAATTTCGCGGGTATTCCAACCACGGAAACCTGTATGACCTGCCATTCGCAGATCCTCGCCGATCAACCTATGCTTGAACCCATTTTTGAAAGCTGGAGTACTGGCAAGCCGATGGAATGGACCCGCCTAAACGATATGCCCGATTTCGTGTATTTCGATCACAGTATCCATATCAACAAGGGAATCGGCTGTAATCATTGCCATTCCAACGATCAGTCCCGTATAGAAGAGATGCGGCTTACTGTCAAAGCACAGACCCATCACATGTCTTGGTGTTTGGAGTGCCATAAAGATCCTTCTAAGTTCATCCGGCCTCAATCGGAAGTATTCAATATGGCTTGGAACATTCGGGATGATAAAAGCAAGACCTTGAGCAAGATTCAGGAATTGGGATTCGATGACCAGCATGCGTTGGGAAATCATCTGGTAAAAGAATATAAAATAGAGGTTGAGCRGCTGACTAACTGCTCTATATGCCACCGATGACCACAGAAAATAAAACCACCTATTCGGCCGAAGCCTTTGATGCGATCCGCGGTACGTTGGATGATTCCAGCGGACCAGAATACTGGCGCAGTTTGGATGAACTRTCCCAGTCGGATTCGTTTAAAGAGTACGTTCACAATGAATTTCCCGGTCAGGCCGGCGAAATGCTCAGCCCCGTTTCGCGTCGTAATTTCCTGAAGGTTATGGGGTCCACGTTGGCGCTTGCTGGTGTTACTACCGGGTGCAGTCGCCAGCCATTAGAAACCATCCATCCTTATGTGCAGGCGCCGGAAGAAATCATTCCAGGCAAGCCGTTGTATTTCGCGTCCGCTGCGGTATTGGGTGGATACGCCCAGGGCGTACTCGTTGAGACTCACATGGGACGGCCCACCAAGATTGAAGGCCTCCCTGGATTTCCTGGTACAGCAGGTAAGACCAGCGCGCAGGTACAAGCTACGATTCTCGATTTATATGACCCCGACCGGGTGCGTGGCAGTCGGAAAAAGGGACAAGCCGGATCATTCGATACCTTCATAAGTGAAGCCCGGGCTGCGCTGGATGATGCTGGTCCGAAACAGGGCGCAGGCATCCGGATTCTTACTGGTGCTCTTACATCGCCATCCGAACACATGAAAATTCAGGCATTACTCAAAGCCTATCCGAAAGCCCAGTGGCATCAGTACGAGCCTACGGGTCGCGACAACGAACACGAAGGCGCGAAACTGGCCTTTGGTGAAGTGGTCGACACGCTGTACAGGTTTGATAAAGCCGATGTGGTGGTTGCACTGGATTCCGATTTCCTGGAAAAAGGCCCGGCTCACGTTCGGTATGCGGCTGATTACGCGGCACGCAGAGATGTTAAGGATTTTGATGCGCCTCACGAAGGCGGTCATGGGGAAGATGCTTCTGAAGAAACGGTCGCCCATGATTTCCATCCAAAAATGAGCCGCACGTACGCCTTTGAAAGTTCTCCCACCCTTATTGGTGCTATGGCCGACCATAAGTTTCCGGTTCGACCCAGCCAGATTGAAGCCATAGCCCGTGCGCTGGCTGACAAGCTGGGCGTGAATGCACTGCCCGGCGGTGATTCTGGTTTGACCGACCGCGAGTTGGCTTGGGTTGATGCAGTAGCCAACGATTTACGACATGCTAAAGGACATTCCATTGTTGTTGCAGGCAGTCATCAGCCCGCCGCTGTGCATGCCTTGGCTCATGAAATCAATAAAGTGCTCAGCAATGTAGGAGCTACTGTTAGCTACATCGAGCCAGTGGAAGCTAATCCGGTTAATCATCAGGACTCACTTCGTACATTGGTAGACGATATGAATGCTGGACATGTAACATTCCTGCTCGTAGCAGGCAATGTGAATCCGGTATACAGCGCTCCCGTTGATTTCGGATTCGAAGAAGCGWATCGCAAAGTGCCCTTACGCGCTCGCTTGAGTCGCTATGCTGATGAAACAGGTGTGCTGAGTCAGTGGCAGTTGCCTGAACTTCACACATTGGAACATTGGGGCGATGCTCGTGGTCACGATGGCACCGTAGCGTTGGTTCAACCTCAAATTGCACCGTTATACGGTGGTCATACGCTGGGAGAAATACTTTCCAATCTCATCGACGAAACGCCGCAGACCAATTACGAAATTACCCAAGCCCACTGGAAAGGTCAGTGGGGTGAAGCTGGATTCGACAATGCCTGGAAAAAAGCGTTGAGCAACGGCGTTGTGTCTAAWTCTGCGGCAAAAGCAAAACGCGTATCAGCCAAGTCCGGTGCTTCGGGTGCTTTCACTAAAGTCAACGCACCCGAAGAAGGTGAACTGGAAGTGGTGTTCATCGACGACCCGTCCATTGGCGATGGTTCGTTCTCCAATAATGCCTGGCTTCAGGAAGTTCCCAAACCACTCACAAAGATTACTTGGGACAACGCGGTCCTTATCGGATACTCCACTGCACAGGCCATGGGTCTGAAAAATGAAGATCTGGTGGAAGTAAAATATGACGGTCGCACAATTAAAGGCCCTGTCTGGGTTCAGCCTGGACACGCAGTAAATACCGTGACACTTCACCTCGGTTACGGCCGTACTTCGATAGGAAAAGTAGCCATTGCATCCCATAATTATCTGGGATTCAATGCGTATGCACTGCGTACATCCGACACTGGATTCAGCGGCAARGCCACYATCAAGAAACTGGGCGGCACCTATCCTCTTGCGCGTACGGAAGAACACTACAACATGGAAGGCCGCGGTATGGTCCGTCATGTTCCCGAGAAAAAATATACAGCAAATCCGGGCATTGTTCTCCACGGCGAAGATCACCAATACCACAATCCTACCGAATCCGAAACGATGATGAACACGGAGGAGAAGAAGTGGGAAGGTGAATACCGCAATCGCTGGGCCATGACCATTGATTTAAATAAATGCACGGGCTGCAACGCATGTATCGTGGCGTGTCAATCGGAAAATATTATTCCCGTAGTTGGGAAAGACGAAGTGCGCAAAGGTCGCGAGATGCAGTGGATTCGTATTGACCGTTATTTCTACGCGGACCGTGAAAAGGCTATTCCATTCCTGGATGCAGGTGACAATCCCCGCGTTAAGTCGCTGAATGCCATGTCCAAGGAAGAACGGAACGCGGCGTTGGATAATCCTACGATTTATTTCCAGCCCGTACCGTGTATGCAGTGCGAAAATGCCCTGTGCGAAATCGTTTGCCCCGTAGGTGCTACTCAGCATTCTCGTGAAGGGTTGAACGACATGGTGTACAACCGTTGTATCGGTACTCGCTATTGCTCCAATAACTGTCCCTACAAAGTTCGACGGTTTAACTTCTTTAACTACGGTCGTACTCCGCTGGGATCCCGAGGCGACCGGGCTCACAACGGCGAAGGGGTGAAAGCAGGATTCAGCCCGTATCATGTACATCCGGAAAGCCTGAAGCCCATGCGGAATCCTGACGTGACGCTGCGTACGCGCGGTGTGATGGAAAAATGTACGTACTGCGTGCAGCGTATTAACCATGCACGTATCAATGCGAAGAATGACGGGCGGGAGATTCTAGACGGCGAAGTCGTCATGGCATGTCAGCAGGCCTGTCCTTCCAGTGCCATCGAATTCGGCAACTTGAACGATACGGACAGTGCCATTGTAGGGAGAAAGAACAGTGCCAGGAATTACAGTATTTTGGCCGACTTAAATACCAGGGCAAGAACGACGTACTTGGCGAAGATCACCAATCCGAACTCGGAGTTGAATGCGTAAGATATGTCAATAACGAATNAAGAACATCACGACCTGAAGTTGGCTGGGGAGCTTATTGAGCAGCCTCACGATTACGAGTCCATATCCGATGCTATCGGTTCGGTCATACTGGAAAAGCCTCAGCCTATCGGGTGGTGGGTATCTATTTCTATCGGCCTGATGGGTGTATCTATTCTGGGTATTTCCGTAGCCTATCTGATTCTCGTTGGTACCGGCGTGTGGGGTGTGAATATTCCCGTTGCCTGGGCATTCGCCATCGTAAATTTCGTTTGGTGGATTGGTATTGGTCACGCCGGAACGCTTATTTCCGCTATTCTTCTTCTGCTACGACAGGACTGGCGTAACGCTATCAACCGTTTTGCCGAAGCGATGACTATTTTTGCAGTTGCGTGCGCCGGCATGTTCCCCATTTTACACATGGGACGTCCTTGGGTAGGTTTTTTCATCATGCCCTATCCCAACACCATGGGGCTGTGGCCTCAATTCCGCAGCCCGCTTCTTTGGGACGTATTCGCTATTTCAACGTACGCCAGCGTATCTCTGCTGTTTTGGTACTTGGGGCTCATTCCTGATTTCGCCATGCTTCGGGATCGCGCCAAGAACAAAATTGTAAAAATTGCGTACGGTATCCCCGCATTGGGTTGGCGCGGATCGGCTATGCACTGGCATCGCTACGAAATTGCGTCCCTGCTGTTGGCGGGATTATGTACCCCTCTGGTTGTATCTGTACACTCTATCGTGTCCTTCGACTTTGCCGTGAGCATTCAGCCCGGCTGGCACACCACCATCTTCCCGCCCTATTTCGTGGCCGGGGCCATCTACGCCGGATTCGCCATGGTACTCACCATCATGATACCCGTGCGCAAATGGTACAAGCTGGAGACATTGATCACCGATTACCATATCGACAACATGTCCAAGGTCATGCTCGCTACGTCTCTTATTGTGGCCTACGGGTACCTTGCGGAAGCGTTCTTTGCTTTCTACACAGCTAATCAATACGAATCCTTCATGATGTGGAATCGCATGACTGGACCTTATGCTCCCAGTTACTGGGCGCTTATCTTCTGTAACATTTTAACTCCCCAGCTGCTTTGGTTCCGGTGGGTACGCACCAGTACCTGGTTCTTGTGGGGCATCACCATTGTCGTGGGAATCGGTATGTGGCTGGAACGCTACGTTATCGTAATCACCAGTTTGACACGCGGTTTCCTTCCCACTTCCTGGGGTACCTATCACGGAACCATCTGGGATTGGGGGGTGTATATCGGAACATTGGGCTTCTTTACCACATGCATGTGCCTGTTCCTTCGGTTCCTGCCCGTGGCAGCCATCCATGAAGTTCGTGCAACACAGCATAAATTGACGGGACAAAGCCATCACTAAAGGCAATTGATATTATGAGCGGACATCACGAAAATAACGAACCAAAACCCTACGGGATTATCGCCGAATTCGACGATCCGGATGCCCTGTTGGATGCGGCCAAGCAGGCGTATCACGCCGGGTATCGGAAGATGGACTGCTATTCGCCATTCCCCATCCACGGTCTGGAAGATGCGTTGGGGTTCCCACGCACCAAGCTGCCCTGGTTTACTCTGGTCGCCGGACTTACGGGTGCTATTGGCGGCTTTGGCATGCAGTATTACGCTAGTGTCGTACACTACCCCTACGATATCGGTGGACGTCCCAACTTCAGTTGGCCTGCGTTTATCCCGGTGACCTTCGAATTGAATATTTTGTTCGCGGCTTTTACTACCGGCTTCGTTATGCTGGCGTTGAATGGCCTTCCCAGACTCAATCACCCTATTCATAACGCAAAAAACTTTGAACGTGCTACCAGTGACCGTTTCTTTCTGTGTATTGAATGTATTGATGGACAATTCGACAATAACAGCACCCGTACCTTTATGGAAGGGTTGAGTCCTCAACCTCTGGACGTTTCGGAGGTGACTGAATAATGATGAAGTTCAAACTCAAAAATTTACTCTTGGCTGGTCTGGCCATGACAGTCATGACCGGGTGCCACTGGGACATGTGGAACCAGGATCGCTACGAGCCGCTGGAAAAAGGTGATTTCTTCGGCGAAGGCGAAACATCCTCCCGTATGCTTGTCACTGGTGTAGTGCCGTATCAGGATGCGCGACTGGACACCCACTACTATCAAGGCAGAAACGCTGACGAAACATTTGCAGCGGAACTCCCAGCCGATATTAAGTTGACCAAAGAGCTCCTGCTGCGCGGTCAGAACCAGTACGATATTTTCTGTACCCCGTGTCACGGATATCAGGGACTAGGCGACGGCATGATTGTACAGCGTGGATTTCCCGCACCGCCGTCCTACACGGATCAACGACTGTTGGAGATGCCCATTGGCTATTTCTTCGACGTGATGACCAACGGATTTGGGCGCATGTACAGCTACAAAACAAGGATTACGGTGGAAGACCGCTGGGCCATCGCAGCCTATACACGCGCCCTGCAATTAAGTCAGAACGCAACACCGGATCTGCTGACCCAGGAATTGGTTGATATCGTCAGCGACCCGGAAAAAGTAGACGCATTCAATACTGAGGCGTTGGGCGGTAGTGAAGCAACGCACGGCGATTCCGGTACGACAAGTAAAGAGGGTCACTAGTGAGCACTGAGATTAAATTACCAACAAAACTGGCTTCCCTGCGGGGACCAGCCTTGGGTGCCTTCGTTGGCGGCACCGTTCTGACACTTATTGTATCCGTATTTTCGGGTTTCCAATTATTTTTTCAGGCCTTTTTGTTTGCGTGGATTTTGGTGAGCGGATTATCCATGGGATCCCTCGCACTTCTGTTTATCCATCACATGACCGCTGGACAATGGAGCTTCCCGGTCCAACGCGTTTTCGAAGCCTCCGCACGTACGATGAAATGGCTCGCCATACCATTCGGTCTCTATTGGCTGGGYGTACTAATAGGCTTCAACGAAAATTACGATGTATGGATACTGAACGAAGAAGGCTCCGCAGTCGTAGCAAGCAAAAGCTGGTGGTTGAATAAAACCGGATGGCTGGTACGTTCTGCTATTTACATTTTATTGAGTATTGGTTTAGCATCGATCTTCTCCAAATGGTCCCGTGATTTGGAAACTACCGGCGATGCCCTTATTACCCTTAAGTTCCGTCGCTTCGCCCCGCCAGCCATGCTCATCTATGTGGGTATTATCACGTTTGCGCCATTGGATTGGGTCATGTCGCTGGAGCCCGAATGGTTCTCCACCATGTACGGTCCTTTGTTTGCCATAAGCCAGGGTCTGACCTTGTTTGCAGTATGCATCCTCCTGTTGGATCGCATGGCTACCGAAAAGCCCATGTCAACCGTTGTGAGCAGCGAAAACTACCACATGCTGGCCACCTTCATGTGCGCCTTCGTGGTGCTGTGGACGTATATGTCCTTCTCTCAATTCCTCATTATCTGGTCCGGCAACCTGCCCGAAGAAATTCACTACTACCTGAATCGCAGTACCGGCTTTAATCAGGTTCTAATCATTACCCTTATGGTGGGTCACTTCTTTATCCCCTTCATGGTGCTATTGCAGCGCAAAGCCAAATACAATCTCAATGTTATTCGTAAAGTGTGCTACGCTATGCTCTGCATGCGCTTGGTAGACTTGTTCTACATCATCAATCCCGCCTTTCATCATCTGGAAAATTGGGGTGACCCGGCTCCAGTACCGTATGTTGATATCATAGCGTATGTTTCTATGGCCATTGGGTTGACCGGGTTCTGGCTCTACTTCTTCCTGGGCGAGCTGAAAAAGATGCCGCTCATGCCGAAGAACGATCCGCGTCTGTACAAAGCTATCAGCTACATCGACGAGGAGGTATTCGAAAATGTCTAAGCATGATGCCCACATCAAACCTCACCCAGGCGACACACGCTCAACCGAATTGGGCTATGAAGTATCCGACGTTAATGTAAAGGGAATTATTCTTTCCGGAGTCGCTATGGTGATTTCATGCGTTATCGCATTTGTATTCAGCATCTTCGTAGCGAAATCTATGAAAGACGGCGACTGGGGTGCGCGTTTATCCGATGTAGACGTGTCGCCACTATTAGAAGGCCAGGAAGTAATTCACAATGAATGGGTATCCGGTGTTCGGCTGGAAGCAAAGCCGGGCGTACTTGTCGGTGAATTAAACGCCGAAGCCCATGCGGAGTTGAACACCATGGGTACCCAGAGCGAAAGCCCGTTAATTTATCGTATTCCCGTTGACCAAGCCATAGATTTGGTTGTGGAACACGGATTACCCAATTTCGAGATTGAATAAATTTTAATGACTGAACGCACACCAAAATATTGCGCAGTGGCACTGCAGGCGACCATGTGGGTCTTCATCACATGTCTCTTGGCTGTTTCTATGCCCGCCGCCGCGCAGGTACCGCCGCCAATGGATCCCCTGTCCTTCAATGGACCCGATCCAATAGAGCGATTCCAGACGGTAGAGATTATTCAACATCTCGAAGCACAGCTTCCCTTGGAACTGGAATTTACCGACGATACAGGTCGGCGTATATCGTTAGGCGATCTTCTGGACGGCAAGCCTGCCCTGCTGGCACTGGTGTATTACGAATGCCCCATGCTTTGCCAAGAAGAATTGAAGGGGCTCGAAGCCGTCATTAAAGCCATGAAATATATGCCCGGCGAAGACTATAACATCATCACCGTGAGCATCGATCCCGRYGARACACCGGAAATGGCAGCGGAGAAAAAACAATATCACCTGGAACGTGTGGCACGGCCCGGTGCGGAGAATGGCTGGCACTTTCTGGTGGGCGAAGAAGCCAACATCGAACTGCTGGCGGATACCGTAGGTTTCAGATATGTCTACGACCCTCAGACCGATCAATATGCTCATGCCGCTGGCATTGTGTCTATTACACCGGACGGCAAGATTGCCCGTTACTTTATGGGTATCGAATACATCAAGCGTGATGTGGAATTCGGGCTGACAGAAGCGGGTAAGGGTTCTATCGGTTCTTTGGTGGACAGAGTGGTGCTGCTCTGCTTCCAGTACGATCCTTCCACAGGACAATATGGGTTTTATGTTTTTCGGGCCATGCAGATTTTGTCCGGATTGTTAATACTAAGCTTCGCGACCATGTACGCCGTGTTCTATTTTTCGGCACGGTCAAAGAGGCGAAAAAAAGTGAAGCCAGGTGTCTCTCTTGATACGGAGTCAGCAGGCGGCGCGATTAAATAGTGATATACTCAACCCTAGGGAACCTGAATTTCAGGTGGAATAGCGAGCAATGGTGACCCAATGAGAGATTTTATACAATTTATACCCGAGCAGGCTTCAACCTATGCAGTCAAGGTGGATATTTATTTCTATTTCCTGTGTATCTTCCTTGGTTYCCTGACCGTAGCCATTTTTGCGGCCTTTATTATTATCGCCATCGTGTTCCGCAAAAAGGAAGGGGAAGACCGCCCGTCCCATGCACTGGAAAACCCCATGCTGGAACTTACCTGGACGGTTATTCCCACCGTCATTCTTTTCGCACTGTTTTTCTGGTCCACCTGGCTCTTTGTAGAGTATATGGACGAACCTGAAACGGGTGTAGAAATCGATGTTGTGGCTAAACAGTGGATGTGGAAAATTCAGCATCCCAATGGCGTTCGCGAAGTTAATACACTCCATGTACCTGTTAATCAGCCCATAAAATTGACCATGACCTCTCAGGACGTGCTGCATAGTTTTTRTGTGCCGGCATTCCGTGTGAAGCAGGACGTGGTTCCTGGTCGTTACACCAAGCTGTGGTTTGAGGCTACCAAAACAGGAACCTACCATTTGTTCTGTGCCGAATACTGCGGAACCGAACACAGCCTGATGGGTGGCAGCGTTATCGTCATGGAAGAATACGAATATCTCGAATGGCTGGAAGGCGGTCCCAAAAAGTCTCCTGTGGATGCTGGCGAATTCCTGTTCACCCAGCGCGGATGTTTAACCTGCCACAGCACCAAGCCCGATAGTCGCGGTCCGGCACTGGACGGTATATTCGGATCAGTGGGCATGCTTAACGGCGACGTGGAAGTCACTAAAGACGAGGAATATCTCCGGGAATCCATCATGGAACCCGGTAAGCGCATCGTAAAGGGTTACACACCCTTGATGCCCAGTTTTCAAAATCAGTTGACCGACGAAGATGTAATGAACTTGGTGGCATACATAAAATCACTGGGCGGCACATCTTCGGAAGAATCTTCGGACTAATTTAATAGTATTTATCAACCCATCGTGTTATACGATAGGAAACAGCGAGGCTAGAAGACAATGGCGGTAGTAGCTGAAGAAATCAGCCCTCCTCACGAGGAAACGAAACCGGTTAATTATCTCAATAACGACTATTCCATTAAGTCGTGGTTGTTGACCGAGGATCACAAACGCATCGGGATGATGTATCTGGTTACCATCACGATATTTTTCCTGYTGGGCGGCWTRTTTGCRCTGATGTTYCGGTTYGAACTGATGACACCGGAAGGTGATTTGTTTCAGGCGGACACCTACAACAAATTGTTCACTCTCCACGGCGTGATCATGATTTTCTTTTTCCTCATACCCTCCGTACCTGCTACATTGGGTAACTTTATATTACCTATCATGATTGGAGCCAAGGATCTGGCCTTCCCCAAGATTAATCTGCTGAGCTACTATGTATTTTTGGCTGCCGGCCTTCTCGCCGTTATCGCCTTGTTGCTGGGTGGAGTGGATACAGGTTGGACCTTCTACGCACCGCTCAGTACCGAATATGCCAACACCGCCGTATTCTGGGCCGTATTCGCAGGATTCATGGCCGGGTTCTCTTCCATTCTTACAGGGCTGAACTTTATCGCTACAATTCACAAAATGCGCGCACCGGGTCTAACCTGGTTTCGCCTCCCTTTATTCATCTGGGCTCACTACGCCACAGCCATCATCATGATGCTGGGTACTCCTGTGATAGCCATCGTGCTGTTCCTCGTCGGATTCGAACGTGTCACCGGAATCGGTATTTTTRACCCGGGCATTGGCGGTGACCCTGTATTGTTCCAGCACATGTTCTGGTKYWWYKMYCAYMCRKMTSWWWRYKWCWWKWTSMYWMMCSSRTKCSRCMKNNTCAGCGMMSTGAYTRYYWRWTTCTCCAAGAACCGCATTTTCGGCTATGAATTCATCGCCTTCTCCAGCCTGGCTATCGCCATCCTGGGCTTCTTCGTTTGGGGCCACCACATGTACGTCACCGGACAGTCATTCTACACCGGCGTGGTATTCTCCATACTGACCTTTATGGTGGCTGTACCTTCCGCTATCAAAATATTTAACTGGACCGCTACCGTGTACGGCGGAAATGTGACCTTTGAGACCCCCATGATATATGCCATCGCCTTTATGGGATTGTTCCTGGTGGGTGGTCTCACCGGAATCTTTCTGTCCTCCATGGGGATGGACGTTCCGCTTCACGATACCTACTTTGTTGTAGCTCACTTCCACTTCACCATGGTAGGCGGTATGACYACAGCCTTCATGGCCGGGATTCATTTTTGGTGGCCCAAGATGACCGGGCGTATGTACTCAGAGTTTTTAGGTAAAGTCGGGTGCGGAATGATCTTCTTCGGCTTTAACCTGACCTTCTTCCCTCAATTCGTCGTAGGTTGGTTGGGTATGCCCCGCCGCTACCATGTGTACCCAGAAGAATGGCAAGTGCTCAACGTCATGTCCACAGCAGGTGCCATGCTGCTCGGCAGTGGATTCCTCCTAGCTATCATCTACCTGACGTATTCCTTCTTCTTCGGTAAAAAAGCTCCGCAGAACCCTTGGGGCGCTAAAGGATTAGAATGGGAAGTGGCTGCGTCACCYCCYGAWCCMCACAATTTCCATGAAGTGCCCATCGTTACCGAAGAGGCCTACGCGTACACCGGTAAGGAGACGATGGATGTCTGATGTAACCATGGGGCCACCAGAACCTATCGTATCGGCTCATTTTGAAGATAGAGAACAGCAGAACGAAGCCAGCCATATCGGCATGTGGCTGTTCCTCGCTCAGGAAGTCATGTTCTTCACCGGACTCTTTGTGGCCTATGCGGTGTACCGGTATAAATTTCCCGAAGTGTTTGCTGATGCCAGCGGATTTCTGAATTTTTGGATCGGGACATTCAATACTTCCGTGCTTCTGTTGWGTTCTGTGACCATGGCCATGTGTGTTTACTGCACACAGGTGGGCAAGTGGAAAGGGCAGATAATTTATCTTTGCTCCACCCTGGGTCTCGGCTTTTTATTCCTGTTCGTGAAATATTTCGAGTGGAAGGCCAAATGGGACGGCGGAATGATTCCCAGTATTAGATGGGATCCGGAAATGCAGGTCAGCCATGGCTATGTACTGTTGGATCCGGTGAAGGCCGAACTGTTTTACTCTCTGTACTTTATCATGACCGGCATGCACGCCTTTCACATGCTAATTGGGTTTGGAATTGGTGCCGTATTTATCTACTTGTGCGTGGTGAAAAAAGAATACGGGCCTAATAAATATCTACCCATCGAATATTTCGGGCTGTACTGGCACTTTGTAGATATCGTGTGGGTGTTCCTGTTTCCCATGCTGTACTTGGTATAATACATTTTTAAAATTAGAGGACTAATCAGATGTCAGACAATCACGCAAGCCACCATATCATCCAACCTAAAGTGTATGCTTTAAACGCTGTAGTGATATTGATACTTATGTTTGCTACAGTAGGTGCCGCAAAGTTCGTAGACATTCCCGGCGGCGCGAATGGCCCCAACTTTTGGATCGCTATTACCATCGCCGTAATGAAAATGGGCTTTATCATGGCGTACTTTATGGGTGTGAGGTACAGCACCCCGCTGGTGAAAATCATGGCTACCGCAGCATTTTTGTGGGTGCTGGTGTTCTTGGCTTTCACCATGTCCGACTACGTGTCGCCTCATGCAGATTTGGGATCGCCTTACTCTGACTTCGCTAACTTCGGTGAATATCCCCTGCCAAAGTAAAACGTATATACATTCATTWWYTWMAGRRMATNMYWTYWYSKKWYKYYYYWYYWTATTTTCCAGGAATCTTATATAGTCTGTCCAGTTCACCCTCGATTACCGAATCCAACTGAAGCTGCAAATGAGACGGTGCCACCACATAATCGAACCCATATTCCTGACTCAGGCTTATCCATACCTCTTTACTTCGTTCTTCCCACATGGTTCCCCAGGGTTTCTGATCAGCCGGGTTTTTATCGAACTGCATGCCATAGACTTCGCCGTACAGTTTCTGTACGGATGGCCCCAACGAGGGCATATAGCTGGCAAAAAAGGCTGTTGCCATATCAGCCAAAATGGGATGGCCCGTCTGAGCCTGCAACAGCACCTGCTCAGGCTGTCCCACCAGCATCGCGTCCGGTTTCCCCTGCGACTCCAGATACGCTGTCACATCCTGTTCAAACGCGCCAATGGGAAGGTTTTCCCTATGCTGCCACTCCTGAAGCAGGATAGTCCCCAGCGTCAAAATAATTAACACACTCGTCATCGGTGCCACAGTTTTGTTCCAAGCACGTACATTGGGGGCGCGATTCAGTATAACAACTAATCCCGCTCCCAAGAGCAAACATGCCGCGCCAAACTGGTGATGCATCGCCGTATATGTTACCGCCACTACGCCCGTCAATGTTGGAACTATCCAGGAATCTTTGGATCCTTCCTGGATAAATCGATTCGCTGCCAGGACGAATGCGGCCCCCGCCAGTATAAAAAGAAATGCGATGGGCTGGTGAATATAACGATAATACAACCCGTCACCCAATACCCAGCCCGCCACGGGCCGCAGTAAATATCCTAGCAGCAACAATCCCGGTATCCAATTGCCCGACCATTTCGTATCCGATTCATTCGTTCCGCGCCCCATCAGCACCGCTACACACGCCGCAGTGAGAATGGGGGGGAGGTGATTTAATAACCGATACGGCAGCCATCCGATGAGCAGATAGGGAACCTCCAACCCTGCCGCCCCATGGAGAATCATCAGGGTTAATACCAGCGGAGCCACGCACCCCAATCCATAGAGCAACGGTAAAAATGGAGAAAGCCCGTTTACACTCCCCGTCATATTTTTCCTATTTCGCAGTACCACTCCCAACGAAGCGGAGAACACCAATATCATCCCCATACCRCCCAMGGCGATTTGACGGTGCATGTCCCAGTACCGAACACGRCCCTGCCAGATAGGCTGSGGATCGGCGTTTGAAAAGTACGGCCCCTCTGTCACCGSCGGAAGYRCGAAGGTGTGATGTATMCCATATAGAAGYACRCAAACTSCSAKCCCGCYTAAAAACCACGGGATACCTGGTTTCATCCGACCCCACAAATCACGATTCAACAGCAGGGCATATCCCGTTAATCCCCCTGCAAATATCAACGTGGGCGGCATTTGTCCCAGATGCACAGCAGGGAGCAATCCCAGCATCAACGCCGCCATCCGAAAATATCCGGCCGATGTGAGAGCGACCCATGCCAGCACATATCCYGTGCCGATGTGTCCGTTGGARAACATACCGGGCCATATAAATTGRGGATAYGTAGCATCAAAATCCAGATGCACCCCGATGAGCAGCATCAACGCTGTTACATGCCCTGCCAACGGTCGTCGCCCCATTACATGGCCCAGCATATATCCCGGCACTGTCGCTGCCATAACAAACAGAATATTTCGCAGCCCATTCAGTACCGCAGGATGAGGGAAAATTTCCAGCAGTGCTGCTGAAGCCATGATCTGCCCATTGAAAGCGGCATGTGTGTACTGCATAAAAGGGTGTTCAGGAGGGTAGGGAACGGCCCCGATCATGGCCTGAGCAAATTCAAAATTCTCGKCCCACCGTACGNCCCGCAGTATCACCGCCGCTACACTGAACACGACCCACCATGTCACGCCCTGTAACAGGCCTTCCGAAATGGATGTAGATGTGTTTTTATGATGCAGCGTCTTTGACAAGCACGGTTCCTTTCTCACCAAGACATTCGACTATATCCACCTCATCCTATAGAGTCAACGCTCCGAGCCTCAGCGTATTCTCTCAAGCAGCATTCTGGCTGAACACTGTGGCTATGCCATAGGAGACGGGGGAACCACCTGCTGCCCTCGATTCTATCGTCGGCGTGGTAGGGGCGATGTGGGAGGTTGACCTCTAAGGCCTCCTTAAACGGCCAAATATTCTTGGACATCAATGCGAGTAAGGCGAGGGGCTTTCGATTCCGCTGGTACCTTTTTAAGATTTTGATAAAGGGTCTTGTATTGTGATGCCTTCGCTTTTGAAATCTCCAGAATAAACAATCGGATATCTTTTTCTATAGCCCAGGTCATATTGGTCGATTTGTCACCCTGTTTTTCCCACTTGATCACCGCCGGGTGTGATACATCGAATCGCTTCGAAAACTTCTCTAACGTAAGGCCTGCATGGTGGCGAATAAACTTTACTTCAGCACCCGTTAGTCGAGTTGATTTTTCTGAAATAGATTCAAATAGCGCATCGGCCAACTTGTTATAATCAATATCGAGCATTAACTCCCCGTTAATTTCAACCATGGGAGCATTCATCAGCTTCACTTTGAAACCAAAGCCCGTGTATATATGATCTCGCTTAGACACAGTATCCACCTTGGTGCGCTTCAAGCGTGTTGTCTGTTTCTTTATATTCATTCGCACTTCCTTTTGTACTTTCACATCCTCATTCCAGTTCAAAGGCTGTTATCACCAGCGTCATAGTGCCTTTTTTTAAGGCAACAATAACCCTCAACTTTCTACCATCGATAGTCTTACCCTCTATCGCGTAATTCCATTCCAGATAATGATTATCCCATCTGTCATGCTTTTTTACATTTCGTCCACTGCCCAACACTTCAATGAGTTCATAGATTAAAATATCCCTTTCAGCCATGCGCTCTAACACATGTTCAGATTGAAATATGCGCCCTGAATGTAGCGTTTTTGAACGAAAGTAATAACATTAGGTTCTTTTTTCGATTTATTCATCTATTTTCACTTTTTAGCGAACCAGACATTTTTCTTCCCCCTCAGCTTCTAGATAAATAGCCCTCCTGTTATTTTAAAATATTGTAACATAGTTACAATATCATAGGTTCCTGATTTGTACAACACTTTTTTAACCGAAGAATTTATTCAGGAGAAATTCTATAGGTAGTGATCCCCGCTATATTAAGTTCATTGGCCCTTTCTATTTATCAAAACACCCTTTATTGATTCACTTTCTACGATAGCGATACAATTGGGGGGTTGTTTGCCCCATATAGCCTGTAAAAGCTTCCCGCTGTAATGGATGCATACGACCGGATTAAACAGGAGCATCCATGTCCATTCGTTTTTTTAATACCTTGTCCCGTAAAAAAGAAGAATTCGTTCCGTTGGAGCCAGGCAAAGTGGGTCTATACACCTGCGGTCCAACCGTCTATAACTACGTGCATATCGGTAATCTTCGCACCTTTATGTTTCAGGATCTGYTGAAGAAGCATCTYAAATATCGGRGCTTCGATGTGACCCAYGTYATGAATATCACCGACGTGGAAGACAAGATAATTCGTACCTGCCGCGAGACAGGGGAGAGCTTGCCGTCGTTGACCGAACGCTACACCCAGGCATTCTTCGATGACTTGGAAATGCTGGGTGTGGAATTGCCCGATGAGACTCCCCGTGCAACCGGGTTCATCGGTCCCATGGTCGATATGATCAAGACCCTRCGGGATCGCGGTCACACCTACGAAGTGGACGGAAGTACCTACTTCAAAATCAGCACCTTCAAAGATTACGGAAAATTGAGTCACTTTGATATGGATACCCTTCAGGCCGGTGCCAGCGGCCGGGTGGATTCCGATGAATACGAAACAGAAAATGTCCGTGATTTTGCATTGTGGAAAGCATACGTTGAGGAAGATGGCGATGTATTCTGGGAAACGGATATCGGCAAAGGCCGTCCGGGCTGGCACCTSGAATGCWCCWGYATSWGYMTRGRMCWSYTRGGCRAYAKKWTYGAYATYCATKGYGGYGGCMWWGAYCTRGTWTTCCCTCACCATGAAAACGAGATCGCCCAATCCGAAGCAGCATCNGGAAAGCCTTTCGTAAAATACTGGCTTCATGCCGCACATCTAAATATCAGCGGACAGAAGATATCCAAATCCCTGGGAAACTCTATTACACTGCGCACGCTGCTGGATGATGGGCACGACCCTATTGCTGTGCGCTGGGCATTGCGCGCAACGCATTATCGCCAGCCCACGAACTTTTCTCCCGATACCCTGGAAGCCGCTCGACAGTCAGTGCAGCGCGTCCGGGATTTTCGCACACGATTGAAAGAGACTGTCCAGGCAGCGGGTACCACAGCAGATGAAGCCTGCCAGGCATGTGAGACAGCTTTCAGTGAATCCTTGGACGACGATCTGAATATTTCCGGGGCGCTGGCGTCGGTATTTGATCTGATACGCACTGTCAATAAGATGATGGACAACGCTGATTTGTCTTTGGAAGGGGCACAGCAAGTTCTGGCTTTGATGGATAGGCTTGATGCGGTTGTTGGACTGCTGGGAGATGCACCAGCAGGCGAAGTGCCGGAGGCCATATTGGATTTGGTGAATGATCGACAACAAGCACGTCGTGACAAAGACTTTGGAAGGTCCGATGCTATTCGGGATCAGTTACTCGAAGAAGGTTGGATTATAGAAGATACACCCGATGGCGCTCGGGTAAAGCCAGCGTGATTAGAAACGCTGAAACACTGCGCCATGCTGTCTGGTCTAAGCAATATATAATGTGAGCATATTTTCGCGTTTCAACATGGGAGGGTTCCGAATTGTAAGGTATTTATGCCTTCCGAATCGGAATTAGGACTTAAAAATGCCCAATATAGGGGATCTAAGTCCCACAAACGGGAACTTATCCACCATGCAGGGGTTCAACAACACAGATTTCGGGACATACACCGTCCTAAGGTCATCGCAAACATGAGCGACCATTCAGATTGGGATCTCGTTGCGCTGGCTCAGGATGGGGACTCACGAGCGTTCACAGAGTTAATTCAGCGGTACGAACGCCAGATAGTCCACTTCTGCCAACGGATGGTGTATTCACGAGAAGACGCGGAAGATATCGCGCAGGAAAGTTTCGTCCGGATATTTCGATACTTGGACAGGCTGAAACCCTCAGCCAAATTTTCCACGTTGCTGTTTGGTATTGCCCGCAACCTTACGTTGAATTTTTTGCGCGATTCCGGTCGTCGAGGCCGAGGGGTTACCTACTCGTTAACCGAGGAGAATAACCTGGAGCGGTCACTGCAAGACGAATCATTGCGACCCGACCGCGCTGCCCGCTTAGGCGAAATAGACGACATGATATTTGAAGGCCTGAATATGTTGTCACCCAAGCATCGTGAGGTATTGGTGCTGCGGGAGATAAACGGGCTGGATTACAGTACCATTGCGGATATAGTGAAGTGCCGAAAGGGTACGGTGAAAAGCCGTATTGCCCGGGCACGGGACCAGCTTAGACAGAATATGGAAAAGCTGGGTGGTGAAGAGTTATAGTAATAACGAACGTGTGGAGCGAATTATGAGTAAACACATCACATCTGTAGAATTGTCGGCATTTGTAGACGGCGAGGCAAAGGAGCCGATAGCCGTTGAGACACACATTGCACAGTGTCAATCCTGTCGAGACACCGTAGCAGGCATGAAAAATATGTCTCATTCACTCGGCTCTTTACCCGCTCCCGACGTGCATCCCGCTTTTGCAGGGCGTATCGTAGCTACATTAGAAGAGCGCCCCGCTCCTCGTCGTGTACGTTCCATGCCGTGGGTATTTACCTTCGCTGGAGTTGCGGCAATGGGGCTTCTTGTTGCTTCAGCATATCTCCCCATCGCATTGCGTGGTGAGAATGCACCTATGCAAGTAACTCTAGTAAATGACAGTCAAACCGCGCCTTCATTAGAATTGCGCGATGAAGCCACATTGCTTGCTGAATTTGATCGTGTATTTGCAGATAATGACAGTGCTTTTACCAATGCCATGTTGCAGTCTTATGCTGCTGAGCCTATACCAGAAATATTGGATGATGAATTTATAGTGATGGCTCTTGCCGATAATCAAGTAATCGATTCAGTAACAAACGAATGGGCTGTTGCCAATGATATACGCTCTATCGTTAACAACATGAACGAATCGGAAACATCTCTTTTTAAACAGCTGCTGACCGATTCGGCCCAATCCGAATTGACAGGCGATGCGCTGCAAAAAGGATAATATGCTGAGTCTGCGCACCCTCTTTTTCGTTACTATACTGGTAGCGGTCATTGGGTGCTTTCCCGCAATGGCCCAAGATTCCAGCGGAATCGAAATTCTAACCAAGGGCAGCGATTTCCAGGATGAAGAGATATACGATCTCATTCAGGCGTATCAACTGGTGCGAATCAAAAAGGTGTTGGGACTGGACGATACGCAGACTCTGGAACTGATGCAGAACATCGGTACCTACAGAGATACACTCACTCGGCAGCGAATCTTTCGCGCTATCCTTCGAGAACAGTTACGTAATCTGCTAGAGGCAGATGCCGACGAAGGCGTAATTTTAAAATCCCTCCAAAACCAGATTCTCCACGAAGAAAATCTTGTGGGGACGCTCCGTAGCATGTTGGAGAAATCCGGTGCGACTCTTTCCACACCGCAACGGGCGAGACTATATCTTTTTGTTGATGATTTTGAGCGGGAAATACGCATCTTGGCTGAGAAAGCTCAAGGCATGCATCAGCACGGCGAAGGTGTTCAGCCAGGCRACCATTCTGCATCACCAAAAGATGATCGCCTTGGTGAGGATGAAACCGCAGCACTCCGAAATWTGGTAACTCAGGAAACCCGCAAACTCGATATCGCCGATGAAGATCACGAGGATATCATAGATCTGGTGGATGCGTGGATGATGGTGCGCATGGCTGCTGAACTCGAACTGAATCCAGAGGAAACCGTTCGCTTGTTTCAACATGCGGGTACCTACAAAGATCAACTCCATCAGATGAAATGGCAGATAGGCGCCGCTCGAGGCGGTCTTCGCATGAGCCTGGATTCTGCCGCTGATCCTGAGATCGACCGACAGCTTGAAGACCTTTTATTACAGGAAGAAGCCGTGGCCGATTTAGTTCGTGTTTTTATTACCGAGGCGCGTAAAGACGTTTCCATCGCACAAGCCGCTCAATTGTTTTTGTTTCTGGGTGATTTCGAAAATGAGATATTGGATCTCATCAGCAGAGCAAATCAAACCATCAATAACCAACGCCGCCCGTAAACTCATTCGGTTTTTACCTTAGTACAGCATCAGATGAAAGGTATCACTATTTATGTCGAAAACGGCCTTACTTCTAATCGATTTTCAGAACGACTATTTTGAGGGTGGGAAGTGGCAATTGAATGAAACCGAGGCTGCAGCTGAAAAAGGAGCCGTGATGCTGGCCGCGTTTCGGGAGAAAGGATTTCCTGTTGTGCATGTTCGCCATGAATTTCCGAACGAAGACGCTCCTTTCTTTGCGCCGGGATCGGACGGAGCCGAGATACATTCTTCCGTAGCTGCGCTCCCGGGGGAACCGGTCATCACGAAATCTCAAATCAATAGTTTCCGGGATACTAATCTGAAAGAAGTGCTTGATGCCGAAAATGTTGAAAACATTGTCGTGGTTGGTGCAATGAGTCACATGTGTGTGGATGCTGCGGTCCGTGCCGCCGCCGATTATGGGTATCAGTGTGCCGTCGCTCATGACGCCTGCGCCACGCTCGACCAAGAGTTTAATGGGATCACTGTTCCTGCCAAGGATGTACACGCCGCGTTCATGGCGGCACTAGGTTTCGCTTACGCAAATGTGGCGAGTACCAATGAGATACTTGCTGAACTTTAACTTGATGCCAGCATCTGATCGTGATTTCGACTTCCCTGTTCGCAGGGAAACCGCGTCCCTGATTCAGGTGAGAATCCCTTCGTAGCGTTTCTTAACACCACCAACTTGGGCCAACGCGCAAACCCAGAGGTTATGCGTCAATTCAACGCGTTTAAATATGCTTCGCTCATGCGCGAGACATTATGGAGTATCATTCAGGAAATCAATTCCCATCTGGGATTTAATTTCGCAACCTACAGCGACGAATATCTCGCTCGCTAAGACACCGCCTACGGGGCGTATAAGGTTTGACCATGCGTAGTGAAACTCAGGTAGTCATYATCGGCGGCGGCATCATWGGWTGCAGCATCGCGTACCATCTAACGGAACTGGGCTGGAGCGATGTGGTCCTCATCGAAAAAGGCATACTCACCAGCGGTTCCACTTGGCACGCCGCAGGACTGGTGGGGCAGCTGCGATCCAGCCGCAGTGTGACGCGCATGCTTGGTCACAGCGTCGACTTGTACAAACGCCTGGAAGAGGAAACGGGTCAGGCCACGGGATGGAAAGAAAGCGGTTGTCTACGACTTGCCTGTAACGAGGCGCGGATGCTGGAGCTTCGMCGTGGCGTRACCRCCGCCCGCAGYTTCGGYCTGGATATGCACATGATTWCKCCCAARGAAGCGTTAGAWCTSTTTCCCATYATGGACGGCAGCGATGTGTTGGGGGCGGCGTTTATGCCGTCTGATGGGGAAGCCGATCCCAGCGGGTTGACGTTGGCCATGGCCAAGGGAGCGCGGAATCGAGGCGCAGAAATCCAGGAAAAAACGCGGGTAACGGGATTTGAGATGGCGAACAATCGGGTTGCCGCAGTGATAACGGATAAAGGCCGAATTGCCTGTGAATATGTGGTTAATGCCGCAGGAATGTGGGCAGCCGAGATGGGCCGCATGACCGGGGTGAATGTTCCGCTCATACCCGTGCAGCATCAGTACCTGGTGAGCGAAGAAATTGACGGGCTGCCTGATGATCTCCCCACGGTGCGCGATCCGGACAACCTGCTCTATTACAAAAAAGAAGGTAGGGGACTGGTGATGGGAGGGTAYGAACCCAATCCCATCCCCTGGGCRCTGGAYGGTATTCCKGAGAGCTTTAATCAGGAACTGCTCGAATCCGACTTCGATCACTTCGAGTGTATTTCCGAAGCGGCAGTACGACGTACCCCTTGCCTTGAAACTACAGGCGTCCGAAAACTCGTCAATGGCCCAGAAGCGTTCACACCGGACGGAAATTGTATCCTCGGGCCTGCMCCGGAACGGGAGAATTATTTCGTGGCAGCGGGMTTCAACGCTTTYGGYATYGCTTCWGGCGGCGGYGCAGGACGCATGGTGGCAGAATGGATCGTCAACGGYGAACCCAGCCTGGAYATMTGGCCGTTGGACATTCGACGCTTCGGYAGYCACAACGGSCCTGCCTATACRCGAGACMRAARYSWRGARBYMTAYGSCAAWSWWTWYWSSAYCSMKTRSCCBSATGAAGAACNSGRMASSSGYSSRGSCKTTRARWRMWMCSCSWTRYWMMGWCMKSWYGAAANMRCWMGGMGCSGTATTCGGCWSKRWWTWYGGSTGGGAACGGCCAAACTGGTTCGCGCCTCAGGGTGTGGAAGCAAAAGATGAGCTCTCCTTCGGTCTGCCAAACTGGTTCGAGCATGTGGGAGAGGAACATCGAGCTGCCCGTGAGAGAGTAGTGATTATTGACCAGAGTTCGTTCTGTAAAATCGAGGTGGAAGGTCCGGGCGCACTGGCATTTCTGAATAATATTGCCGCAAACAACATAGACAAGCCCGTTGGCAGCGTTACCTATACCCAGCTTTGCAACGAACGGGGCGGCGTGGAATCCGATCTAACCATTGCGCGAGTTGAGGAAAATAGATTCTTCATTGTCACGGGCACCGCCTTCGCTACCCATGACTTCGCCTGGATCCGAAGCCACGTACCAGCGGATGGTTCCGTAGTGCTGCGTGACATCACTTCATCGCGGGCCATGCTCAACGTGTGCGGCCCTCTTGCCAGAACCCTTCTCGAACGCGTGTCAAAAGATGACCTGAGCAACGACTCCTTTCCTTTTGCACAATGCCGAAACATCACCATCGGCGATGCCCCCGTCCTGGCCAGCCGCGTCACCTACGTAGGCGAACTGGGTTATGAACTCTACCTACCCCCTGAATATGCCAGCCATGTCTATGAACAGCTCTGGGAAGCGGGACAAGACTTGGGTATCGCCAATGCTGGATACCGCGCCATCGAATCGCTGCGCCTGGAAAAAGGCTACCGATACTGGAGTACTGAGGTCACTCCAGACTACACGCCCTACGAATCGGGTTTGGGTTTTTGCGTGGATTTGAGCAAGGACGATTTTATCGGACGCGATGCCCTCGCCAAGGCCAAGGAAGAAGGACCCCAACGGAAAATGTGCTGCTTCACGCTGGATGGAAACGAGACCATGCTGCTCCGAGGCGGCGAGACCATTCTTCGTGACAACATAGTGTTGGGCGTTGTCACCAGCGGCGGCTACGGCTACACCGTGGGTAAGACTATCGCTTATGGTTTCATACCCGCCGAGCATGCCAAGCACACCGAAGAGTTCACCATCGAAGTCTATACGAAATCATACCCAGCGACCCGTCAGATTGGGGCGCTATACGATCCGAAACGAGAAAAAATTCTAGCCTGAAATTTTTAGTTCAGTGTAGTTATTTACCCTACCCTATTTCCCAAAATCATCCCCTGAACAGCAATGAATTCTGAAGTGCATATAACGTAAGGCTATAAATTTAAGATATTTACATAGATAAAAAGAAATACGTTGATAATATTCTATATTTCCAATATTATAGAAATATGGAAGAAAAAGATGTTATCACTATTCTATCTGCGTTGGCTCAGGAATCAAGGCTGCGAATTTTCCGGAGGCTGGTTCGCGCAGGCGTATGCGGAATGGCTGCTGGACGCATTGCCGAAGAATTGGACTTACCAGCGGCGACCCTCTCGTTTCATCTCAAGGAGATGAAGTATGCCGGTATCGTCAACTGCAGGAAAGATGGGCGCTCCCTCATCTACAGTGCAAACTTCAAAGGGGTAAATAATGTTCTTGGATATTTGATGGAAAATTGCTGTCAGCCGCAAGACGATACAGATATAGAACCATACTGCGAATCCGAGGAAATCATGACCTAAAGTTTTTTGAGTAGAAATGAAGACCCACGCTGTATTTATTGATTCAATATTTCAAACGTGATCGATGGTATATCCAAAAGAACAAGGTAACGGAATCATGATTTATGATGCTCTGATAATTGGTGGAGGTCAAGCTGGCTTAGCCACTGCATACCGCCTCAAAGAGGCAGGGTTATCTTATCGTGTGCTGAATGCGAGTGGAGAACCTACCGGCGCGTGGCCGCAGTATTACGAAAGTCTTACCCTGTTTTCTCCAGCAGAATATTCTTCATTACCCGGCATGGTTTTTCCCGGCGACCCGAAAGGATATCCCGTTCGCGATGAGGTAATCGATTACCTGCGGAGTTATGCCAGGCACTTCGATCTGGATATTCAAAATGACACCTTTATAACGGATGTTCAACATGATAACGGGAATTTTATATTGAAGGATGCAAACGGTACCACGTATGAATCAAAATCGATGATAGCTGCAAGCGGATCGTTTAATGAGCCCTTCGTTCCTATTATTCCTGGCCAAGAATATTTTTCTGGAGAGTGCCTTCATGCTATCGACTATCTAAGCCCAGAAAAATTCGCCGACAAACGAGTCGTTGTCGTGGGAGCCGCTAATACCGCCGTACAAATTGCGTACGAACTCGCAGATGTGGCGAAGACGAGTCTGGCGGTGCGGAAGCGTATTCAATACGCACCCCAACAAATTTTGGGAAAAGACTTTCATTTTTGGCTTAGCCTGACTGGTCTTGGAAAAACACCGTGGCTGAAAGATCAAAGTACGCCCGTATTGGACACAGGTAAATACAAGGCTGCCATCAAGCTGGGGAAACCCGATCAGCGAAAAATGTTCCGTACGTTCGACGAGTCGGGTGTGGTTTGGTCCGATGGAAAAAGAGAAGACATSGACGTAGTTATTTTTGCWACGGGRTATCGSCCCAAACTYAATTATCTGRSTAGCYTGAACGCATCSGGCMGCYCCACWRAAAACGGRTCCCGTTACGGAGTKAGYTCACGAGTGCCAGGRCTTTACTATATGGGRTTTTCCGGACAACGCTCRTTCCAATCSGCAACCTTRAGAGGCGTAGGCCSGGATTCTGCGTACATTCTACARCAGTTGRAACGGCATCTGATTTAGACGTGGTGCTTTTTAYGCCGTGGTGTTAGATTTCGTATCAGCAAAAAGAAGTATTGATACAGGCATTGAACTTAGAACTGGCTGATGTCCCGACCGAAAAAGAAGGTGCGTATCCAGTCACTCAATACCAGCGTCTTGTTCTTCCAGCTCATGAGCTTCGTCAGATAAGCAGACCGCCAAAATAGCCATGTCCCAAATCCCTTACCCTGTACATTCTTCGTATCCACAAGCGCCTTGCGATGTCCGATATATGCCATCATGCCACGGTGTTTATATTTAAAAGGTCCTGCTGTGGTATCGTCCAGCGCCTTATTCAAAATCTTCGCCAGATGAGTACCCTGCTGCTGCGCGACCTGCGCCGTTGGGGGTAATGGATTATCGGTAATTACCGCGCAATCGCCTGCCGCGTAAATATTTTCRGTTTGYGCCACGAGAAAGTTGTCATCAACCTGCAAACGACCGTGGTCGAGGGAAAGCCCCGAATTCGCTACGACGGTTGTAGGGCCGTTGCCTGTGGACCACACCAGCAGTCCAAACGGAATCACCTCGTCATTCTCAAGGACAACAGCATCCGGCTGTACTTCTTTAACGGCGGCGTTGGTTCGGACTCGAATATGTTGGCGTGCAAAATGTCGAGTTGTGTAGGCGCTTAAACTTGCATCAAACGCAGAAAGAATATCCTCTTGGGCCTCAAGTAGAGTGATTTTCACATAGGGCATCAGCTCTGGAAACCACTTGCTCAGATCCTGGCGCAGGAAATCATCCACTTCGGCAGCAAACTCTACACCAGTAGGTCCTCCGCCCACAACCACAAAATGCAGCAGCCAATCAAAATCCTGTACCGGGCGATTGGGTTTGCTGGCGCGTTCAAAACATTGGATGATCTGGTGCCGGATCGAATGGGCATCCGTGATTTCCTTCAGGAATTTCGCATGTTCCTCGACCCCGGGAATGCCGAAGGTGTTGCACTTCGCCCCAACAGCAATCACCAGTTTGTCGTACGGCACTTCAAAAGGGGTACGCTTAAACTTTCCTTCACAATACGCCACCGAATTTTCCGAATCGATTCGAACACAATATCCTTGATGAAATGTAATTCCCTGCCGTGCCGTGCGGATAGGCTCAATGATGCTGCGAAACTCCACAGTCCCTACCGTTGTACTAGGCAGCAATGGCGTAAAGAGAAAGTGGTTCCGTGGACTGACAATAATTACGTTATACCGAGTAACATCAATTTCCTTAATCAGGCTGAACGCGGCGAAGCCTGTACCGATGATAAGAAGATCTGAGCGAAATTTAGTCACGTTGATCCTTTGAATAGTAATAATACACGTCCAACCGCTAATGGATCAGAAGTCCCTACAGAGTAATGACGTGTGCAAGCAATCGATTAAAGCGAGTTCGAATTACGGAAGTTGTTCAGTAGGGATTAAAAAAACTGTTGAGCCTACCCGGTGGATAAAATTCTACATATTCGTGATTATATCAAGGATGTTACATGATTAAAAAATTATGGAATACATCTATATGCAGGTGTTTCGAAAACGAAACTAATTGAGATACTGGAAAATGATGTATATACTTCGCTAATTCACGTTTTCACTGTGTATTTCTGGAGTCTGGAGAAAATGTGAAACGGTAAATCACAATCCCTTGGGAGAGCTTCGGTTCCGATGCGGGAGCCCTGATGGAGAAGGAAATTTTCTAAAATCAAGTACCTATCCCCATGCCTACGGGAACTTCTCCAGGCTGTTAGGATAAGTATGTTCGCGAGGAACAGGTTATTACGCTGCAGGAAGCTATCCGAAAACTTACCAGCCTGCCAGCATGATTGTACGCGGTGACGGATGGACAGGWAAAGACAAATCATGACGAAACGGAAAGCCCTGGTTATAACCGATGGACTGTTGGACGACACACATGCGAAAACCTGCCACGGGCTTCTTCGGGGAAGTGAACGCTTTGAGGTCGTAGGTATTATCGATCATGTCCATGCCGGAAAAGATGCTGCGCAGGTTGTTCCTAATGTAGCACCGGGAGTCCCCGTGTTCGCTACATTGGAATCGGCGCTGGAGCAGGGGGGAATATCGCCTGAATGCCTTATTATTGGTATAGCTACGGAAGGCGGTGTATTGCCGGGACACCTGCGCGATGTAGTGTTGGCGGCGATTCAAGCTGGCTTGAATATTGTGAACGGTCTCCACGAAACGCTGGGCGATGATCCAGTTATCGGCCAGGCCGCCGCCCAGGCGGGTGTCGAGATCCATGATATCCGCAAGCCGAAATCCTTTCGCGATCTACACTTCTGGGACGGCAGCATTCTCGATGTGGCCTGCCCCATTATCGCCGTACTCGGTATCGATTGTGCCGTGGGAAAACGAACAACGGCGAAGCTGCTTACACAGGCACTGGCCGCCCGTGGGCTGACTGCCGAGATGATCTATACCGGTCAGACGGGCTGGATGCTTGGCTACGAATATGGGTTCATATTTGATGCCACACCCAATGACTTCGTGTCCGGCGAGATGGAACACGCCATCGTCTCGTGYTGGAATGAACGCCGCCCCGACATTATTTTTCTGGAAGGGCAATCGGCTCTGCGTAATCCGTCCGGCCCGTGCGGTTCGGAGTATTTACTGTCTGCCAATGCGCGCGCCGTGATTCTGCAGCACCCCGTCGGTCGCGAATACTACATCGGCTGTGAAAACCTGGGCTGTCGGCTTCCAACTGTCGCCCAGGAGATCGAGTTGATAGGCATGTACGGTGCTGAAACTCTGGCGATCTCACTAAATGCATCCCAGGTTTCTCGCAGTGAAAGCGAAGCCACCGCGAAGCAGCTTCAATCACAAATCAACCTGCCTGTCACCGATCCATTTCAGGATTTAGAACCCCTGGTTGAGGCCGTACTCAATTACACAAGAACATTCACTCACAATGGAGTTCCCCAATGAAAATTCTTCGCGCAGAAGTATCACGGGTAAAGATTCCGCTTAAAGCCCCTTTCACCATCGCGTTTCATACGACCTGCGACGCTGAGCTGATTGTGCTGCAACTGATTACAGACGGTCCCCATGTAGGCTACGGCACCGCCGCTCCCTTCGAAGAAGTTACTGGTGAGTCGTTGGAGGCATGCCATCATGCACTCGCCGAGACCCTTCCCGAATGGATCATAGGTCGCGAGTTTGAGCATCCCAGTGGCTGGTGTCACGAAGCCGCACCACGATTCAAGACAACCCCTGCGGCGCGCGCGGCTATCGACATGGCACTCTATGACTTGTGGGGAAAAATGTATGATAAGCCTGTCGTGGATCTGCTGGGCCGTGTTCACGGTCCTATGCCTACCTCCATGACCATGGGTATTCGGACGATGGACGAATCTCTGGACGAAGCACGGGAATTTCTGGGCATGGGCTATACCATCCTCAAAGTTAAGGGCGGCTCGAATCTCGATCACGATGTCGAGTTGCTCAAGAAATTACGGGAAGAGCATGGCAACGAGATTGGACTGCGTTCCGATCTTAATCAAGGGTATGACAAAGCAACGCTCACCGCATTTATCGAACAAACTCAGACACTGAACATAGAAATGATCGAGCAGCCCTTTCCCGTGGATGCTATCGACGATCAACTCGAATTCTCCGAAGAGATACGTGCAATTATCGCTGTGGATGAGAACGCCTGCAACGAGCACGACGCGCTTCGCTTGGCGGCGCATCCCCAGCCTGCGAATATCATCAACATTAAGTTGATGAAGTGCGGCGGCATATATCCGGCTTCACGTATGGCGGCCATTGCCGATGTGGCGGGGCAAACCCTAATGTGGGGTTGTATGATCGAAAGCGTGGTAGGTCTCTCGGCGGCACTTCATATTGCGCTTGCCAGCCCCAGCACCCGATTTCTCGATCTGGACGGCTCCTACGATCTCGTGGAGGATGTATTCGACGGAGGAATGCGTATCGAGAAGGGCGTGCTTCACACCATGGAACGTCCCGGTCTCGGCGTTACACTCCACGGTTGAAAAACTCTCCCAAACATATAATTTATAGCATCATCAGAAAAATAAGTCCGCAAGACGTTTCAAGGTCTTGCGGACTGAATGGATTGAATATGAGTTTGCCCGGACATGCTGCAAGCAGGCAGCTGCCTATGGCTAATTATTTCGGAACGGAGTAGTCTTTCCATTCTACGATTTTACCTTTTTTGACTAGGCAGAATCCGGTGACATGGAAGCTCTGATCCTGACCGCCTTCTTTGGCGAAGAAATTATCCGTCCGCTCATTGATAACCAGATTGCCCAATACATGGGTACGGTGTACGATGAATTCGGCCCGTTCGAAGGGGGCGAAGAACTGTTTCATAAAACCGATAAACGCATCCTTGCCTTTTACCAGCGGCTGGTTATCAATAAGCTGGAACACGAAATCATCCGCCAAATACGGCTCGAAGTCATCAGGGTTAACGGAGCTAATCGACTCGCACGCATCCATCACGAGCTTCAAATTTGCCTGTTCAATGGACGTAGTGTCTGCCATAACCTGGGGAGTTGATCCCGCTCCCAATGCTGCCAACGCCGCGCCCGCAGCCCCTGTAGCCATAAAGCCGCGCCGTGTTACTCCAGATACATGGTCATCGTTCATGATTACTTCTCCGTATAGTGATCGAAAATTCGTTAAATTTTAGACTGGTAAATCCCAGCCAGCACGGTATTCCTTGGTGACGATTTCCGACGCGTTGCGCACGTTAGTGACCACACCTTTCTTATTATCCCACTTCAATTTCTTGCCGGACTTCACTACCAAGTTGCCGAACTGCACCATCTCGGTAAGTGGACCGGAGATATCAAAGTTAGAACACGCGGCGTCTCCGCCCATGCTCGCTTCGATCCAGTTCCGATAAGGGTTCTGTCCTTTGATACGCGTCAGCCACGGGTCCGGCTTAGTGTATTGCGCCATTTTTTCGTCCGGCATAAGCCGTGCATTGCCGCCGTATTCCCCGGCTGTGAGAACGCCTTTGTCGCCGACGAAAAACGACCCGTTCGCGTTGTCATCGCCCAGAATCTGATTATTCGGAACCCCAGCAGGCCGCTTGGGACGGTTATACACCTTCTTGCCGTTTTCTATCCAATGCCCGTCATACCAATACACATCCACTGGCGGCATGTCCGCCCGTTTCGGGAAGGAATATTTGATGGTGGTCATGGTGGGGAAGGTTTCTGTATTGCGATCCTTCTGCTCGATAACTTCTACCGAATACGACGCAGCGTCGTTCAGTTTCAACGCCCAATATGCCGGGTCCATGATGTGACACGCCATGTCGCCCAGAGAACCGCCGCCGAAATCCAGCCAGGCACGCCAATCGTGAGGAGCATAGCCGGGATGGTAGGGACGCCACGGCGCGCATCCGAGCCAGCGATCCCAATCCAGATGTTCCGGGGTTACCCGTGGGGATAACGGCTTACCTCTGCCTTGCCCGCCCCACACAGGACGGTGCGTCCAAATATGAGCTTCACGTACCGGGCCAATGGCATCCGTCCAGATCATTTCGCATAGGTCGCGTGCGCCGTTACCTGACCGACCCTGATTACCCATCTGCGTAGCTACTTTCATTTCCCGAGCGGTAACCGTAAGAAGACGCGCCTCAGCCACGGTATGGGTCATAGGTTTTTGCACGTATACATGCTTGCCCATCTTCATGGCCATGTACGCCGCCGGAGCGTGCATGTGATCCGGCGTGGTAACGGTCAGCGCATCAATGTCCTTGCGCTTCTCCAGCATGTTGCGAAAGTCCTTGAACTTCTCCACATCCGGGTAACGCTTAAACGTGCGCGTTGCCCTATCCCAATCCACATCACACATGGCGACGATATTCGCTCCCGCATCCTCGCAGGAAGTTATATCCGCCCAGCCCTTACCCCCCGCGCCAATRCCAGCYACGTTCARTTYTTCGTTWGGAGAGATTTTYCCMGGMACRACTTT
This sequence comes from Candidatus Hydrogenedentota bacterium, assembly GCA_002746185.1. Lineage (GTDB taxonomy): Bacteria > Hydrogenedentota > Hydrogenedentia > Hydrogenedentales. The sequence goes on along the minus strand of NVWG01000017.1, from coordinate 6,275 downwards.
CGCRTCATTGGCCTGCGCCAACGTAATCGTCGCTGTTGTCGTCGCCGTAGCCAAAAAAGCCCGACGCGTGAGTTTGGTCTGTTTCATGTTTAATCCTCTCAAATGAAGTTTAATAATGACATACCGTATTCTTCGAGTATAGTTGAAAATCACCTGAAAACTCTAGGGAACTGATTGATCTGGCTTACTGATGCAAAAATAATGTATATTTATATAGGTTTATACTCAAGTGAAGGTGTGAATATGACTAATAAAATCGATAAAGATATCGAGGGAAATCAAGAAGGTTCTGCTGGCGATTTAGCCTATTTGTGTAACCCCTTACTAAATAGAGAAACTTTCGGGTTTTCTCATGGTGTAGCGAGTGCATTATCCTCTAGCTTACATTTCCATGATGCGGCTGAGTCATACTTGAAAAGAGTAAAGATATTACAACAATTTAATGACTTTAGTGTAGATGTTGCTTCGATACAGAGAGATTCAATCATTGCACAGCAAACTATATTGACTGAACTTGAGAAGTCAGGTTCATATGAATTTGCGAAGCAATGCGACAAGCTTCTAGAAAAGGCTCCACGAGGAGATATTCTCGAGAGATATAGAAAAATCGAAAGGATAATAGCTCTAGCAGTAAGGAGAGCAGAAAGCGGTGTACCTAATGGCTTAGTTCTCGATGAGGAAAATGCAGATGAGCAAACCGAAATCGATTTTGATAATGTTGCACCTGGAAGATAAATGACTGAAGAGCCTGCTGAAAAGGATCAGGAAATTGTTGATATTGAGCCGGCAGAGCTATTAAAGAAATTAGAAGAAACACCAGAATTACTGCGAGTAATTCAATCAATAAGTTGGCAGGGTCCTTTACCTCATCCAGAAACATTAAAGCAATATGGAGAGATCGAGGAGAGTTTTCCAAACAGAATTATTCAACTAACAGAAAAAGAACAGGCATATAGGCATAAATTGCAAAATGATACATCTAAAAATGTTTATACACTTGAAAAGAATGGTCAATACATAGGTTTTCTAATTGCGCTTATTGCTATACCAATGATTGGGTATATTGCTATGAATGCTCACCCAGCAGTTGGGTCGGTTGCAGTTGGTGCTGTTTCTTCTGTTGTCGGTTACGGATTGTATTTAAAGAGAAAAAACTCAGGAGAAGATTGACGTAACGTAGATAGAGATTAGTATAAATTCATCTCCATCCGCCGATGATCCGGCACCCGCGCGGTCTCGTTTTCCAGGCGTGAGGGAAATTCCTTGGTGACCACGAATCCCAATCTTTCGTAGAGCACTTGGGCGCGGGGGTTTTCTACCGACACGTCCAGCGCGGCGGTAGTACGACCAGCAGCCCGGCCTATCTCCAGTAAGTAGTGTACCAACTGCTCCCCAATGCCCTGACCGCGCAATTCCGGGGCGACCCCTAAAAGGGAGATGTAATGGACTTTTCCTTTGGGCGGCGGCACAATGGATTCCACTCGAAGCCCGCGGAACATGATACCTGTGCCCTGCACCGGGCCGTAGCACCCTAGTATCTGCTTCAACGCTGCTGCCATGAAAGGCAGCGCCGTTTCTCCGCTATAACATGCCCCGCCAGCCACAATCTCGCCGTCTATTTCTCCGGTAACATGAGCGGCATATCCGAATTCCCCAGCAGGCTGCTGGAGCGCGCGATACAGAAACTCCTGYGCRGMGACGCGGGTRCGRTGRGAGAACACATAGCTGAATGCAGCGGGCCCGGAGCTGTATGACRGTGGAGCCATAGCCTCGGCATCCTCCGGTCGAGAGGGTCTGAAAGATATATTCATGAAAGATTTTCCCTATCGTTTATCTCAAGGCTTATCGTTTATTGGACTCTTGGTCGAATGGCACCAGCAGGACGATYCGGAATCCTGTTCAGTTTRGCGAATTGAACACCCGCTTCATRCATRTCYCKTTCAAGCTGCTCACGGAAATCAGGATGGGCGATATGAAGAAGCGCATGGGCCCGTTCTTCTATGGGAAGGAACTTGAGCTGTACCGCGCCGTACTCCGTTACGACCCATTCCGTGATGTGTTCCGGTACGGTGATGCGCGTACCCAGCGGGAAATACGCCGTTATGTTTGATATGACGGTGCCGTCTTTCAGCGTCGTTGTAGAGGGAAGACACACGATGCTTCTGCCGCCCGGCGATAACTGCGATCCATACGCAAAYTCAAAGGCGCCGCCCAGGCCGCTGTAGGTATTTGGACCCAGACAATGCGCCATGGTCTGCCCGGTCATATCCACACCCAGCACGCTGTTGATGCTCACCAGATTCTGTACTTTCGCCAGCACATCCACCCGATTCGTTTCTTCTACAGGCAAAATAGCAACATCTTTATTATTCGTTATCCATTTATGAAGTCGTGGGGTACCCAACGCAAAAGTGGCTACCGATATACCGTCATATAAGCCCTTGTGCGCGTTGGACACTGCGCCTGCTTCCACCAGATCGATGTGCGCCTCACAGAACATCTCTGTATGAATACCCAATTCTTTTCGGTCGCATAATTGGTTGCCGATAGCCATGGGAATCGTGCCGAAACCCAACTGCACCGTATCCCGATCTTTTACCAGTTCCGCCACATTTTCCGCAATGCGCTGTTCCACCTCATTCGCCGGAGGCACAGGGTAATCCAGGAGTTCGCTATCGTCTTCCACAATGATATCCGCCAGATCGATAGATAGTGCGTTATTGCCGTGCTCCGCTACGCCATGTACAAACGGCAGTTTGGAGTTTATCTCGAATACGATTTTTGTATTGGGACGATTCGCTTTCAGCCACGGCAGCGTGCGGTATTCCCAGCTGGCGGTCATGGAACAATTAAACTCGCCGGCGTCGTTCATAGCGCCCATGCGGTACACGTAGTAGTCGATGGGGCGCCCATGCTCCATGAAGCGAATCCCATCACAATAATTAAGCGGCGTATATTGCACGTTGCAGTGTACCGATTCGGCGGCTCGTTCCTGGGGTCCTAGAAATCCGCTGTATACATTATGACCAGGAATTTGCATGTACGTCGACGGGCAGGTAGCGATGCTGGATGAAATACTCAAATTTTCCAGATGCTCCCCGTGCTCCGCAATAGCCTGGATCACGCCGTACGGTTCTCCATACCACGCGCCGAAAGATATAAGGTGACCCGGTTGGAATTGCTCAACCAGTTCCTTCTGGGAAATTAATTTGTCCTTGTACTGCTGCTGAACATCCGTCATGCGTGTCGTGCCTCTCCGTTACTCTCTCCAAAACCGCATGCCAGTGTAGCGCAGGAGGGGGGAGACTRCAAGGCGYRATTGRCTACGCTGGYGTCCATTCRATAGGCATGTTTTTGATGCCGTGGATGAACAGCGACAGCAACGGCTTCTCGGTACCCGTTACACGCAGATCCGGCATACGCTTAAAAAGTTCCCGATACATAATAATCATTTCCCGCCGAGCCAGATTCGCCCCTACGCAGTAATGGGGACCAGGACCGCCGAAGGCAACGTGATCATTTGGATCGCGGCGCACATCGAAAGTAAACGGGTCGTCGAAAACATCCTCATCCCGGTTTCCCGAGCAATACCACAGAATCAGTTTATCGCCTTCCTTGATGGCCTGGCCGTGCAGTTCTGTATCTTGTGTGGCCGTGCGCCGCATATAAATTACCGGCGTGCCCCATCGCAGAATTTCCTCGATGGCCGTAGGAGTTACGCCATCGAAGTCATCCTGCCAGATTCGCTGCTGCTCTGGATACTGGCTCAATGCCAACATCCCTTGCGATAAGGCCGTGCGTGTCGTCTCGTTCCCCGCGTTGGCCAGAAGAATAAAGAAGGAGCTTAAATCCTGCTCCGATAATCGTTCTCCGTCGATCTCCGCATTGATCAATAGGGTCGTCAGATCGTCTGTAGGATTTTTAAGCCGTTCAGCCCGCATCTCATTCATCATGGCGATCAGCTGGGTAGCCGCGCCCATGATTTCCGTAGCTAAATCTTTGTCTTCCGATATAAATTCCGGATCGCTTCCCCCAAGAATAGTATTCGTTATATCGAATACGAACTCGTGCTGGCTCTCAGGTATCCCCATGATGTCACAGATCACTCGAATGGGAAACGGCGCTGCGATATCCGTCACAAAATCCCCTGACCCGTTTTTGATTATTTTATCCAGCGTCTTGGTCGCCGCCTGCACCACCAGCCCTTCGGATTTGCGCAGTTGTGCTGGCGTGAACCCCGACGAAATAAGTCCACGCAGGAGTTTATGTTTCGGGTCGTCGGTATTGATGAGCGACCCGAAAAATTCCAAAAAGGCCTCCGGCATATCCTGGATAGTGGTCGCTCCTTTGCCGGAACAGAAAATTTCCGGATTACTGCTCACATGCAGGATATCGGCATGCTTCGTAATCGACCAGTATCCCGGTCCCATTTCAAACAGCCGATCATCCGTTTCCTTCATCCAGGCTACAGGCCGTTCTTTTCGCAAGAGTGCAAAAGTGCCTTCCCGTTCTTCCATGGGGCGCGCCCAAAATCTAAGGTCATCCAGTAGAATATCGTCCAGGTCAACAACGGATTGCGGGTTCATAAGCCAATCTCCAAAGGTATTTTCTCAAAATGTGATACTTTACTCACTTTACAGATATAATGACAGGAAATCAACCTTTTTATACTTGTTTTCAATACACATAACGGCTTTAATGACATGAAATATCAGGAGGTTTACCATGAAAATTAACGTGGATCTGGAATTATGCGAAGGGTTTKCCTCGTGCATGCGCTTGTGCCCGGAGGTTTTTCAGGTGGATGACCAGGACGTAGTTCACATTCAGGTCGATGTCGTTCCGCCTGAATTGGAAGAAAAAGTTCAGATGGCAGCTAAGCGGTGTCCRAGACAGGCCATCAGCATCTCGGACTGATCATTTCGCCTTCCGTTTTCTCTTAGATCACTTTCAGGGATTATTTATAAATCGTTACCCTACTTCGTAGGGGCGGTTCGCGAACCGCCCTGGATTGGCTGCAGCGATACAGCGTTTTACAGACCCGCTCAATATATTCGCCTTACCCGTCAGCGCGATCAACACCGAAATAATTCATCAAGAGAAAATGACCGTCTACACCGTCCGCGAAAACGTCGTGGAGGCATCGGTGCTTTTCAGATAGGCATCGAAGACCATGGCGATATTCCGGAGGAACACCTGACCCAGCGGGAGTACGTGCAGTCCGGTTTCGGTACGTGCGAGGAACCCGTCGTCGTAATACGGTTTGAGCGCCGCGTCCTCTTCGCCGAAATAGTCATCGTAGGCAACATCGAATTCGCTCGCCAACTGAGAAAAATCCAGTTGCAGGTTACACATAAGCTGTTGGATGACCCACCCCCGGATYTCGTCGTCCGCCGTTAATGCGCATCCCGCCATGGTAGGTAAATGCCCTTCATCCAAATGCCGATAATAGTAAACCAGCCGTTTTTCGTTCTGCGCATACACCCCGCCGATACGACTGATGGCGGACGGCCCTACACCCACCATTTCCTGCGCCGCCACGGTGGTATAGCCCATGAAATTGCGAAACAGATGCCGCTCATCCAACGCCACCGCCAGCTCATCGTCCGGCAGCGCGAAATGGTCCATACCAATTTCCTGGTAACCTGCCTTTTTAAGCATCTTGAGTCCCAATACATACAATTCACGCTTTTCTTTTCCGCTTGGCAAGTCGTTATCTGTGAAGCGGCGTGTGAGGCTTTTTAAGTCAACGGTATCAGATATGGTTTTTTTACCGTCCAACAACGGGAGGGGTTTCATGTCGTGCGAATAGGGCACGCCGATGTAGCGATCAAAGCCCTGATCAGTTGGCAACATACCGGGCTGATGACCAAGGTGCCATTTTCCAAACATGGCGGTTGCATACCCTGCATTTTTAAGTATTTCCGCAAGCGTGATTTCTTCGCTTTTGAGGCCATGTGTACTGGCTGGGAATACTACCAATGTTCCGGTAACAGTCCTTTCTGGTGGGATTCATGGATTCAAAATGACACTTTGTTTCAAAATGCGGTAAGATGTAGATGGGAAGAACTACGCACAGGATTTTTACATACAGACTCTATCAATAATTACCTGGACTCCATGGCCAGTTACATTAGCGAAGCTCAGGCTAGAAATTTCACCAAATACCCTATTATGGGAATGTATGTCTGGCCAAATTCCTTGTTTTATGCTAATTCTAATTCACATACAGAAGTAATGACCAACATGAAAACATTTTTAGCCGACCGCTCTAT
>NVWG01000198.1 GCA_002746185.1 Candidatus Hydrogenedentota bacterium | reverse complement strand
GTTTTTGAAAAACAACCACCACGCTATACTCGACGACTCGTCAAAACAACTGAATTTATTCGACTTTTAAACCGGACACTACTGCCTCGAGGGGGGAATTGGTTTTGGAATAGGTCGTCGCTTTTTTGTGCATAGTTATGGGCATGAAGAGATTGCCGCACTACGCTTCGTTTCGTTCGCAATGACATTTATTTTTAGCGTTGTTGCTATGACGTTCCAAGATAACTTTTAAATAGTTGTTACATACAAGGTTGTACTTTTGAAGTTTTTGAGTGCTGTTTATATCGGGAGTAAAGAAGCATGATTCGTATTACGTTGGCTTGTGTGGTGGTAATGACGTTGATGAGTCCCGTGGTATATGGCGAAGATTTGACGTTGAAACGGATCATGGCGGACCGGGATTGGTTGGGGAATGGACCGGAGCAGCCGTATTGGGCGGACGACAGCAAGTCGGTGTATTACCGTCAGAAACAGCCCGGCGCAGAGCAGCGTGACCTTCTGCAGATCGATTTGAAGGGGAATCCTATTCAGACCGTGTCGCTTGAGACGATGGGATTGGTAGATGTGCGGCAGGGGGTGGATTCGCCGGATGGTCGCTGGAAGGTGTATGCGCGGCAGGGTGACATTTATGTGAAGAATCTGCGGAGTGGGCGTATTCGACAACTTACGCGCACGGCGGAAGTGGAGTCAAAGCCGTTGTTCACGTCGGACAGTGCGGGGGTGATTTTTCATCGGGAACAGATGGTGCTGGTGCGGGATCTGGAATCGGGGTTGGAAGTTCAAGCGGCGGATCTGCGTATGGAGGATGACCCGGATGCGGAGGACGAGGATTTTGATTATCTGAAGGAACAGCAGAAGCGACTTTTTGAGATTATACGATTGAATGAATACCGTGAAGAGCGGGCTGAAGAGCATAGTCGGACGGAGCAAAATGCTGACCCGTCGCGGCTGGATTCGCCGTGGTACTTGGGNAAANGATACNNARAKMKYATCTACCCGATTGTCTCCCGACAGACGTTGGCTGGCGGTGGTGACGTATGACTCGGATAAGGAAAAAGAGGGTAAAGATGGATCTATGCCCAACTACGTGACGGATACGGGGTATGTGGAGAACCGGGAAGTGCGGGCCCGGGTTGGCACGGCGAAATTTGCCACGCAGCAGCTACATCTGCTGAATCTGCTCACCCGTGAACAGCACACGATTGATCTGGATTCGCTGCCGGGGATTATGGATGACCCGACGAAAGGGCTTCGGGAAGCGGCGGAGGCATTACGCAAGAAGGACGGGGATTCAGAGAAAGATGGGTCTGAAGAGGCTGATGCAGAACCGAAGCCCCGGGCCATTGAGATTGAGGGAATTCGGTGGAACGAAACGGGTACACAGCTTTTGTTTCAAGCGTATAGTCTGGATCAGAAAGATCGATGGGTGGTTCGTGTTCAGCCCGAGGATCGTACACCTGTCACCATACATCGTCTGCATGATGAGGCGTGGGTCAATTGGAAATTTCGCGACGCAGACTGGATGCCGGACAACGCTACGGTGTATTACCTGTCGGAAGAGGAAGGATACGCGCATTTGTATCTGGGACTGCCCGATGGGTCGAGTCGTCAGCTGACGCACGGAAAGTTTGAAGTGGACTCGCCTACGATTACGGACGATGGAAAATTTATTTATTTCCGCAGCAATTTGACGCACCCCGGTGTGTATGAGATTTATCGTGTGGCGGTGGGTTCGGGCAAACTGGAACAGCTGACGGATCTGGGGGGTGTGAATCGATATGTTTTATCGCCCAACGAATCCAGACTGCTCATTACCCATTCCAGCGCGCTGGAACCTCGTGAATTATATGTGCAACGTACAAAGCCAGGCGCACAGCCGACGAAGATAACGTCCACCATTAGCGAAACTTTTACGTCTATTGATTGGGTTGCGCCGGAGTTCGTGGAAATTCCGTCTTCTCATGTTAATGAGCCCATTCACTCTCGGGTGTATATGCCGAAGACGGCTTCAACGGATAAACGCCCTGCTGTCGTATTCATTCATGGCGCGGGGYATCTGCAGAACGCGCATCAGGGGTGGTCCGGGTATTTCCGCGAGTTCATGTTTCACTCGCTGTTGACGCAGCGAGGTTATGTGGTACTGGATATGGATTACCGGGCCTCGGCGGGATACGGTCGGGATTGGCGCACGGCGATTTATCGGCAGATGGGTCACCCGGAGCTGGAGGATTTGGAGGACGGGGTGAAGTGGCTGGTGGAGAACAGGAACGTGGACCCGGATCGCATCGGGACTTATGGCGGATCGTATGGGGGCTTTCTGACGCTGATGGCGCTGTTCACCAAGCCGGATTTGTTTGCATGTGGCGCGGCACTGCGTCCCGTGACGGATTGGGCGCATTACAATCACGGATACACGTCGAATATTTTGAATACGCCTACGATAGACCCGAGTGCTTTTGAAACCAGTTCCCCTATTGAGTTTGCGGAGGGGTTGACCAAGCCGCTGATCATACTTCACGGCATGCAGGACAATAATGTGTTTTTTCAGGACTCGGTGCGGCTGGTTCAACGCCTAATTGAACTGGAGAAGGAGGACTGGGAACTGGCGGTGTATCCCATCGAGGCGCACGGGTTCCGGGAGCCGAGCAGCTGGCTGGATGAGTATCGACGTATCCTGAAACTTTTTGAGACTCATTTGAAGGATTGAATTTTTTTATTTATCCGCAGATTACGCTGATATCGCTGATTTTTTCTGTCACGGATTTTCACGGATCAATATGGATGTACTTAGGTACCTACATAATATTAAAGAGGCTTCCGTAGGGGCGGTTCGCGAACCGCCTTTTTCAACCGCAGATTTCGGGAGTTTGAGGGATTAAACTTAATCATTTTAGGATAAGCATATATTTTTTAGGGTGAAGTTATGTTGCTGATTTTCTTTTTTGTTACCGCTTATTGTAACCACAGATTTCACCGATTTACACCGATTTAAAATTGTTGCTTTTTGATTAAGATGGAATTATTTGTTAAACATTTTTAGTGGTATAAATTTCCTGAATTCCCAAAATCTGCGGTTAAAAAAATCTGTGTACATCGGTGAAATCTTGTATGTTACTCCTCATGGAGACATGCGCAGCGAATTCATCGTCGCAGTGGTTTTCTTTTTGGTCCTTTTTCTTTTGGAAGATCGTGTGGAAATGTGGATAAGTCTCCTCGGAATTTTAGTCCGACATTTGTGCTGCATGGCCGTGTGGCACAATAGAACAGGAGGTGGAGGCCTAGTGAAATCAGGGACGTTGTAAAGCCCGTACCACAGATGTTCCCCACCTCCTGTTCGCGTGGTCCACCGTGAAGACCGAACACTATCCCGGACACTACTCCGAATCGTGCAAGAAGGGTCAGGTGGCCACATAACCTAACAAGGAGGATATTATCATGAAAGACGCTGCCCGTCGAGACTTGTTCCATTGGGTGGGTATGGATGTGGCGAAGGCCACGTTTGATGCGGCGATGGTTTTGTCGCATCAGCATTACCCGGATACGCCGCTGCGCGATATTCCCGGGGCTACGTTTGCGCGCTCGCGCGAAGGCGTGGCGAAGTTTCTCACCTGGCTCGATGCCTTCGACGTGAACCCTGATGAGGTGCGCGTCGTGATGGAAGCTACGGGGCGGTATTCCAGCGAGTTGGCCGTTTGGCTGTTGGAAATACGCCCGGCTCTATGCCCGGCCATTGCGCCCCCGGCGTATACCGCTGCCTTCATCAAAAGCCTGGGCGTGCGCAACAAAACAGATCGCCTAGAGGCACGCGCATTGGGCTTTTACGGGGTGGAGCGTACTCCCATCCCCTATGAGCCGATGAGTGCGGAACGAGCCGAGCTGCGCGAACTCAATCGCTACCGCGACCAGTTGGTACGCCAACGTACGGCCATGAAAAATCGGCGGCACGAAACCTGTACCTCGGCCTTCATACAGAAAAACCAAACCAAACGATTGCGGTTACTCACCGGGGACATTACCCGCGTCGAACAAGCCATGAAAGAACTCATCGAGGCGCACCCCGAACTCAAGCGCGACATGGAACTGCTCTGCACCATCTACGGCATCGCGTTTCTCACCGCCGCAACCGTCCTCGCCGAGCTGGGCGATCTGCGGCGCTTCACCTACGCCCGACAACTCACCGCCTTCACCGGCATGTCCCCCAGTCATCGACAATCCGGCACCAGCATCCACGGACGCAGTCGCTTATCCAAACAAGGCAACCCACGCATCCGTCAAGCCCTCTACCTCTCCGCCATGATAGCCATCAAAGGCGACACCCCATTTCGCCGCATCTACCGGAAACTCATCGCCCAGGGAAAACCCCGCATGGTCGCCCTCGTCGCCATCATGCGCAAACAACTCATCCTTATGCGCGCCATCCTCATCAGCGGAAAACCCTACCAACCCTTGGGGATAACTCCATCAACCAGAGGAAAACAACATAAAAAAAGGATAAATTTTGCTTGACTTATCTACACACTATCTGTGGTTCAAAAAAAACTGATCTACATCGCCTCGCGACCCCGCTTCCTCCAGTCCATCACCAATCGAATCCCCAATAAACGCAGCCCTTTCCTGTCCGTGTACATTTTCGTGACCTATTGTTTCCCCCCACGACATCTGGGATGGGTCGGTGGCCAGGTTGAGGTGGTGTATGGGACGACGCAACAGGGATGCAAGGTTAATAGGAGACGTTGTCGTCTGGTATATAGGCAGTGGTGTATTCTAATCGTTTGTTGGGACGAGAAGAATCATGACCAAAACCTACGACACCATAGTCCTTGGCATAGGCGGGATGGGTTCGGCGACGTTGATGCACTTGGCGGCGCGGGGCGAAACTTCAGTGCGGAGTAATAGTAAGATTGATTTTCGTAAAAGACTTTTCCGTAAAAACGGACTATAACTATTCCCCCTTCGAAGGGGGATCAAGGGGGATGTTTTTTGATGTAAACTACGTGTTACAAGTGCGACCCGCTACGRTTTCTTCCGTGCCGCAACAATAAGCGACTCACCCAGAAGAACGGGGAGCGAAGTCATGTGTTGCAGCACCTCGCGACTCAAGGGACGATTGATGTCCTGGTCTTTCGCGCGGGCGATGATGAAACGGGTCACGAGATATTGGATGGGTATCCACGGGGCGTACAGCCAGTTCATGCCCTTGATACGGTTCGTAGTGACCTGTTCAATTTCGAAGCCGTTCGTGTGCAGCACGTACCGCAGTTCGGGATACGAAAACATGCGGATATGGTGGCTCGGGTTCGGGTCAGTTTCGTCCAACGCATACTTCGCCTTATTGTGAAATCCCGTCAAGAACCAGCGCCATCGTGATCGCAACGCCGAC
>NVWG01000197.1 GCA_002746185.1 Candidatus Hydrogenedentota bacterium | reverse complement strand
TAGTTAACCAAAGAAAGTTAATCAGTGCGCACCAATACGATCTGGCACAGGTTTCGTTTTTTCCATTTTGGTGTAAAAGAACGGATTTGCTGGCTGATTCAGGAGCGGGGGGTTGATCCGCGTCGTATTTTGGCGTTGACGTTTACGAATCGGGCGGCAGGAGAGATGCGTGTCCGGGTGCAGGAGCGGCTGAAGTCGGATCGACTGGATTCGTGGCTGGGGACGTTTCATTCGTTCGGGTTGTATATGCTGCGTCGGGAGATGGAGCGGCTGGGTCGTCCCAAGGTTTTTACGATTTTTGATGATAACGATCAGTTGTCGCTGATGAAACGGCTTATCAAGGAGCTGCCGGAACAATTTGTAAAGGTGTCGCCTAGAGAAGCGATGCAATGGAACAGTCGACTCAAGCAGGAGGTGGAGAAGCCTGATTTTGATGTGGAGCCGGAGGATAGCGAGGAGGAGACGCATCGGGAACTGTGGCAGCGGTATCACACGGTGCTGGAGCGGGTGTCGGCGGTGGATTTTGATGATCTGCTGGTGCTGCCGGCGAAGTTGTTTCTGGAGCATGAGGAAGTGCGTGAGAAGTATCGGGGGTGGTATCCGTATATGCTTATTGATGAGTATCAGGATACGAACCGGGCGCAGTATATTATTGCCCGGGAATTGGCGGGTGAAGGCGGGGATGTGTTTGCYGTTGGGGATGAGGATCAGAGCATCTATTCGTGGCGCGGTGCGGATATTCGGAACATATTGGAGTTTGAGAAGGACTTTCCTGATGCGAATATATTTCGACTGGAGCAGAATTACCGGAGTACGAAGCATATATTGGCGGCGGCGAATGGGGTGGTATCGAATAACGTGGAGCGGTTGGGTAAGACGCTGTGGACGGAGCAGGACGGGGGAGATAAGGTCAAGGTGTATATCGCCGAGGATGCTTATGACGAGGCGCGGTATGTGGTGGATACGGTAATGAAAGAGGGTCTGCCGTTGCGGGAGGCGGCGGTGTTGTATCGGACGAATGGTCAGGCGAGGTTATTGGAAGAGGCGTTTTTGAAAAAGGGATTGCACTATCAGGTAGTGGGCGCGCTTCGGTTTTATGATCGCAAAGAGATTAAGGATGTGTTGTGTTATCTGCGGCTGCTGGTGAATCCTGTGGACGACGAATCGCTGCGACGGATCATCAATGTGCCTGCCCGGGGTATCGGTGCGGTGACGCTGCAGAAATTGAGTGACTCGGCACGGGCACGACGGATTTCGCTGCTGGATGCGTTGCGGGAAGTGGRGGATGATACGTCGTTTGGGCCTCGGGTGAAGAAGGCGGTGCTGGCGTTGGTGGAGCTGGTGGATGATCTGGCGTGGGAGGCTACGTCGAAACCGGTGGCGGAGGTTTTGGAACGGCTTCTGGATGACACGGAGTATCGGGATTTTGTGCAGAAGAGCGATGAGAAAGATTTTCGTACGCGGCTGGAGCTGCTGGATGAATTTATATCGGCGTGCGCGGAGTTCGACAAGAAGGAAGGGGGCACGCTGGAGGAATTTTTACAGCAGATGTCGTTGATGAGTGATGTGGATAGTTTGAAGCCGGATGAGCCAGCGGTGGCGTTGATGACGTGTCACGCTGCGAAAGGGCTGGAATTCGACCATGTATTCTTGGTTGGGCTGGAGGAAGGACTGCTGCCTCACTCTATTTCGGTGGACGAGGATGAGGGTGTGGAGGAGGAGCGGCGGCTGTGTTATGTRGCSATGACGCGGGCGCGGAAGACGCTGACGCTAACGGCGGCGCGGTCTCGGGTTATTTACGGGGATCGGAAAGACCGGGAATTATCGCGGTTTCTGGATGAAGTCCCTCGGGATACCGTACAATATGTGAATACGCAGGAAACGGTGGAAACGGTAGCTAAACCGTCATCACATCGCGTCGATAGCGGCGGTCTGAAGATGGGTACCCGGGTGCGCCATGCGAAATTCGGCGTGGGACAGGTGATGTATACTTCTGGGTCGGGTGCCAAGCTGAAAGTGCGGATCCGTTTTGATACGGGCATGTCTCGTCAATTTGTGGCGAGTATGGCTCCGTTGGAAATAGTGAAAGGGAAGACACGGTGAGTCTGGACGAGTTACGAAATCGCATTGATGCCATTGATGAGCAACTTCTGGAGCTGTTGAATCAGCGTGCGGAAGCGGGTATCGAAGTGGGTAAGGTGAAGCAGGCGAGCGATGCGGTTTTTTATGTGCCGGAGCGCGAGAAGGCTATCCTGAAGAAGTTGATGGAGAAGAATCCGGGGCCGTTGCCGAATGACGCGGTGAAGAGTATTTTTCGAGAGGTCATCAGTTGTATCCGTTCGTTGGAGAAACCGACGACGGTGGCTTTTCTGGGGCCCATGCACACGTTCAGTCAGTTGGCGGCACAGCGCATTTTTGGGGTGACGGCGGAGCTGCATCCTATGGCGTCGCTGGCGGATATTTTTACGGAAGTGGAACGGGGCCGTTTGGATTATGGCGTGGTGCCTGTGGAGAGTTCCATGGGCGGCGGCGTGAGCGATACGCTGGATCGTTTTTTGAGTTCGGATCTGCAAATTATCAATGAAGTGCTTTTGCATGTAACGATGAATCTGCTTTCCAAGAGTCCGTTGGAAAATATTAAGAAGATTTATTCCAAGGATCAGAGTTTTGTGCAATGTCGAAACTGGCTACAGGGAAACTTGCCTCATGCGGAGTGTATTAACACGTCGAGCACGGCGGAAGCGGCACGGATCGCGTCGGAAGAGGAAGGCGCGGCAKMWRKYSGSWRTMTASYSRMRSYAGWMCMKYAKGRRWWSMWWGTSGWSRMRGARWRCMWKGAAGATTCGCCGAACAATTACACGCGATTTTTTGCTATTGGAAATCAGACGGTAGCTCCCACGGGGAAGGACAAGACTTCGTTGCTCATATCTATTCGGAATAAGACGGGTACGCTGCAGAATATTATCCTTCCGTTGGCGGAAGCGGGGATAGATTTGACGAAAATTGAGTCCAGGCCTTCGAGGAAGCGGGCATGGGACTACGCATTTTTTATAGATTTGATTGGGCATATTGAAGAGCCGAAACTGCGGGATGCGGTGGAGCATATATCGGAATTTTGTACGGAGTGTCGAGTGCTGGGGTCGTATCCTCAGGGCGATGTGGAACGCTAAAGGTAGGAGCTGTAATCGATGAAACGGAATTTGACGACATTTGGAATTGTACTGGCGGTATTGGCTGGGATCATGCTGATTAACGGGTTGGAACCGGAGCGGAAGACGCGTGAACGTCTGGAAGAGGAACAAAAGGCGGCGGCGCAGTTGGAAATGGCGGAGCAGGCGGAACTTGACCATGCAGGCCATGATCATGACGATGACGATGACCATGCGGGTCATGACCATGCGAATGATGACCATGCGGGCCATGATCATGCGAACGATGATGTCAGTGCATCTAATACTGATGCATTGGATGCAACAGGGCTGGAAAAATTTCTGGTGGAATTGGATTGTACAAACGGAAAGATTGTGATGGAAATTTATCCGGAATGGAGTCCGTTGGGCGTGGCTCAGTTTGTAGCGGCGATTGAGGACGGGGTCTATGATGAGGCAGGTTTTTTCCGTGTTGTGCCTGGGTTTGTGGTTCAGTTTGGTTTGTCGGGTGATCCGGAGAAGTCCATGATGTGGGAGAGCAGGACCATTCAGGATGAGCCGGTGATCACCAGTAATGCGCGGGGGACGATAACATTTGCCAAGTCGGGCGCGCCAAATTCGCGTACGACACAGATGTTTATCAATTTAGGAAATAATACTCGGTTGGACGGGATGGGTTTTTCGGTTATCGGGAAAGTGATTGAAGGTATGGATGTGGTGGATGCCATCAATGCGGAGTATGGGGAACAGCCACAGCAGAATATGGTAACGACGCGGGGCAATGCGTATTTGAAAGAGTTTTTTCCGAATTTGGATTACATCAATAAAGCCACGGTTCGAGTGGTGGGTGAATCAGAAGACGAATAGTAAGTGTAGGCGTTATTTTTTTACTTGGGTTTGTGCAACGCGTATGCCGAAGGTGCGGAACGTCATGCCGGGGTTGCTCCAGCCTCGATTGGTAGTGCGCAGGCTATCGGGAATGCTGCTCCAGCTTCCGCCGCGTACGATACGAAATTCACGCAGAATATTTTTAGGATCTACGTTGGATTCCGGGCCGGGGTAGGGGTAGAAATGATTCTGGCACCATTCGTAGGCGTTGCCGCTCATGTCGTAGCACCCTAAAGGGCTGGGGCTGTCCACGGTGCCGGGGGTTTTTCCATTATAGTGTCCCACGGGGGTGGTGTAGGGGTATTCTTTCATGCCAATGGCTTTCAGGGGATTGTTGAAGTTGTAGTTGGCGTGTTCGAGGGTCAGGGTGTCCTTGCTAGTGGCGTAGCGTCTGTGTTGGTCTGGTGCTGTGGGTGACCACCCGGCAGCCCGTTCCCATTCTGCTTCTGTGGGCAGTCGGTATCCGCCTTGCTCTGTATTGCTGAGGACAAAGGTGACGGGGTCGTAGCAGGGGGGAAGTCCCTGGAGTTCGCTGATCCAGTTGGTGTAGGCGGCGGCACCGTACCAGGTTACTTCCACGACGGGATGATTTCCGAGGAATATGCCGTTGCGCTGTCGTACGAAAAATTCTCCGTTGTGAAATTGGATGTCGGTGTCTGAGGCGATACGTTTGAGGTAGTTGCCGCGCATGAAGATGTCGCCTCCGGGGGCATCCAGATACGGCTCAAATTTTCTGTTATGAAGGTAGTCTTTTTTTAGTGCCCAGTTGAGGGCGGCGGTGTATTGGGCGTTGGTTACTTCGTATTTGGCTATGCGAWAGGGGGAGAGGGTGACGTTGTGGTGGGGGGATTCGTCGGAGGCTCCTTTTTCGGTAGCATTTTTTCCCATGGGGAATGTTCCGCCGGGGACGGAAATCATTTCGGGGTAGGGACCGATGACGGGGTCACTGGAGCTGGATACGTGTGTTTCGGGGAGCAGTAGGGCAATAGCGAGATATGTTGTGAGGATATAGTGGATTTTTTTTGGGGTCATAGTCATAGATTTAACAGGTGAACGTGGGGAAATATTACCAAATAAGGGCGGAAATATCGAATATAATTCCTTGGGTTATTTGTGGTTTAAATTCGATGTTTAATCTCTGTTCGCGAGTCCTGGCGTGGAGGAGATTGCCGCACTTCGCTTTGCTTCGTTCGCAATGACATTTTTGGATAAATAGAGTGTGTAGTGGGGAGCCCCTTCGGGTCGGGTTGGTGGCTGGGTCGGGAGATAAGATGAGAARGTCGGCTCCGGCGGAGTTGCTAAGATAGCACTCCATTGGAGTTTGGAAATCCATAGTGGATAACGTCCAA
>NVWG01000196.1 GCA_002746185.1 Candidatus Hydrogenedentota bacterium | reverse complement strand
CCACGACCCGTAGTGGCGTTGCGTGCCGATATGGACGGCTTACCTGTTGAGGAACAGGTGGATGTGCCTTTCGCGTCTAAAGTGAGATCTACCTATAACGGTCAGGACGTAGGGGTCATGCATGCCTGCGGTCACGACAACCACGTTGCCATTCTCATGGGTGCGGCAGAAGTGCTGGCGGGAATGAAAGACGACCTGAAAGGTACCGTTAAATTTATTTTTTAACCTGCTGAAGAAGGAGCACCTGCAGGAGAAGATGGCGGTGCAGGTATGATGATTGAAGAAGGAGTGTTGAAGAACCCCGATGTGGATGCCATCTTTGGATTACATATCACCCAAGGATTCGGTGTGGGAGAAGTTGGATTTCGTTCCATGGGGATGATGGCCAGCGCCGAGATGTTCGTGATAAAAGTGACAGGTCGCCAGACCCACGCCGCCATGCCGTGGAGAGGCGTGGACCCCATCGTTATCGCATCCCAGATCGTCTTGGGACTCCAGACCATCATCAGCCGCCAGGTTGAATCCACGCTCGCTCCCGCCATCATCACCGTGGGTACCATCCACGGCGGCGTACGTAATAACATCATCCCCGACGACGTGGAAATGAAAGGYACCATCCGTACGTTTGATCCGGGTATGCGGGACGAAATCCATCAACGCATGAAACGCACCGTAGAAAACATCGCCGAAAGTGCCGGAGCCATAGCTGAGTTGACCATCTATCCCGGTGTGCCGGTTACCTACAATGATCCACAGCTGACGGACAAAATGACACCCACACTGGAGCGTGTATACGGCGATGACAAGGTTCTCGAAGCACCACGAGTCACAGGGGCCGAAGACTTCTCCTTCTTCCAGAAAGAAGTCCCTGGATTCTTCTTTTTCATCGGCGCACGTCCCGCAGATATCCCCCGAGAAAAATCCATCCCCAACCACTCGCCCCACTTCTACGTAGACGAAGCCGCCCTCCTGCCCGGCGTACAAGCCATGGCAGGACTGGCCGTCGACTACCTGGAAATGCACGCTGGGAAATAGGGCAACCCAAAAATGGATCTAGGTTCAATCACCTATAAATTCATAAAAATCTATAGCAAAATGTCATAAACTATATTTATCCTTGTATTTTGTCTACGTAGAGGATAAAATACATACATGATTGTTCGGCGAATTGAGAAAAAAGTAGAACAAGCACTGGCACGTCAAGCCGCAGTGGGGTTAATCGGGCCGCGCCAGGTGGGTAAAACTACATTGGCACTGAATCTGGCCGAAAAACTGGATTCATCAATTTATTTGGACTTGGAAGATAGGGCCGACCGTGAAAAATTATCCAATCCTAAACTGTTCTTGAGCCAGTATGAGGATCGGTTGGTTATCCTGGATGAAATTCATCGTGCGCCGGAAATATTTCAAACGCTTCGCGGTCTGATTGACAAGGGACGTCGAAGCGGGAATCGAACAGGGCGCTTTTTGCTGCTGGGGTCTGCATCCATTGAACTGCTGCGCCAATCAGGGGAGAGTCTTGCGGGACGCATTGCCTATGTTGATATGGGGCCGTTTGATGTACTGGAGGTGGGTGAAGACCAGGACGCAATCACAAAGCTCTTGATTCGWGGCGGTTTTCCAGATAGCTTTCTGGCGACAAGTGACCAAGGAAGCCTGGAACTGCGGAAGGATTTTATTCGGACTTATCTGGAACGCGATGTGCCAATGTTTGGTCCTCGTATACCAGCGGAGACACTGGAACGGTTATGGACAATGCTTGCTCATAGCCAAGGGACGTTGCTGAATGCCTCCAAGCTGGCGAGCAGTCTATCTGTGAGCGCCCAGACGGTGACGCGTTACATTGACTTGCTGGTGGACTTGCTGCTGATCCGCCGCCTCCAGCCTTTCCATGGAAACCTGGGAAAACGATTGGTGAAGTCGCCAAAGGTTTATGTACGTGACAGCGGACTACTGCACGGCCTTCTCGGCATTGCAGATTACAATACGTTATCGGGTCATCCTATAATCGGCGCGAGTTGGGAAGGCTTTGTGATCGAGAACCTGATCGCTGCTGCCCCGCAACGTACTCACGCCAGCTTTTATCGAACGTCCGGCGGTGCGGAAGCGGATCTTTTGTTGGAATTCCCTGATGGAACACGCTGGGCTATCGAAGTGAAATTAGGCTTGAGTCCGAAGCTGGGACGGGGATTCTATAGTGCCCGAGAGGATTTGAACCCTGCCCGTTCCTTAGTAGTGTACTCCGGCGAAGATCGCTACCCCCTCAGCGAAGAAGTGGAAGCCATATCATTGAAAGAACTGTCACTGGAATTGACTCGTATGTAGGTTGTAGCGTTGATTCCGGTGGACAAGGAATGATCCAGGCGGTTCTATAGCGTCACCGGAACCCCATCCTCCAATTCCTGTACCTCTTCCCCGAAATCACCGAATTGATCGGGGTGGAATGTATGGATGGGAAACAGCTTCTTCGGTTTCAGCGTGTCAACCATATTCTGCAACGCGGAATACTCAGCATGACCGCTGGTGTGTAGGGTCTCAATTTTTATGCCCTTCGTTTCGACCAGTTCAAGAAACGCTTTGGTTTTTGAATCTTCCTTGTAGCCGTCCCACAGCGAGTAAATCAGTGTACTGCCTTCAAGATTCTTGATGTGGTCCAGATCGCTCGCCATGGTAGGGCGCACGAATACCACCATTTTGTCCGGGGTTTCTCCCATTTCCGGTTTGGTGATTTTATGGCGTGCATGTTGGTTGAGAATGTTTGTCTTTCCCCTTTTTCTCAACCCTTTATTCAACCAGTAGGGATACCACACTCTCATCAATTCGAATCCCGACTTCCCCGGATAAGGCAGGTTGCCGCCTCCTTCGCACTTGGACACCTCACTCATGACATGCGCCGCATATACATCCAGCACGAAATAGCGGCCCATACGTTTCGCCGCTTTGTAAAATGACACAGCCCGACTGATATTCTGTCCGGACTGAAAAATGAAAACGATCCCCTCGGTCTGCTTGCAGATTTCGGTTGCCTCCTCCGACAATTCCTCTTCCGTGCGGACGCGTTCACCTGTGCGCCCCAGCATCGTGCCTTCCATGAGCAGCGCGTCCACGCCGGGCTTCACTCGGTTGTATAGCGCCTTCATGGCTTTTTTCGCAATGGGTCCATGGTCCCGGAAATCACCCGAATAGAACACACGCTTTCCATCCGCCTCAATCTCTAGGGCAAAGGCACTAAAGCAGCTATGGTCAACCAGATGCGGAATGATCGTAAACGGCCCGACGGTATAGGATTCGTGCCACGAGAAAAGTTCCACTGTGTTCAATGGATTCTCCATAGGTGTGAAGTCCACGGTGATTTCGATGAGCTTCTTCGTTCCTTCGCTCATGTACACCGGAATATCCGGATGCACATATTCTAGGAACCCATAGTGATCCTGATGCGCATGAGTTATAAACACCGCATCCACGGATGGTTCCTGCCACGCATACAGCCCTTCAACATTCGGCAGCACCTTTTCCACGACCAGTTCGGCACCGGTCAGTCCATCGTGATCGCGCATATCAAAACGGTCACCCGCCCCATTCACCAGCGGCATACCCATATCCAGCACAATTCGGCTCACCCCCGACTGCAACTCAATACAGCTTCCGCCAATTTCCTTCGTCCCGCGATGAATGGTTATTTGCATGTGTAGTCCTTATTCGCTCTAAATGTTTTTCAAATAGGAGTTAAGCTTGTCGATAAAGATTCCCATAGGCCGAACCCGATATTGAATATATTTATCTGGTCTCGAAAACTGAGTTGATTCAATGCATCTAAATTAAGTATCTTGCTCGCAGGATTGTAATCGACCAGTAAGATATTAAACTCAGCCTTTGATATATCGGTACTGATTTTCAATGTTGGTAAGGCATCCTCTCTGCCCTTCTCCTGACACGAGAATAGACCAAGTTCGTGCTTTTGCTTTAGTATTGATTGATGTTGTTTGACGTGGCATTCCATATTGTTCTTTAACCAATCGTAGTACCCCTGTATCTGCTGATGAAGGTCGTTGATATCGGGATTCAGTGAGTACTTTACTTCGAAAAGTGAGAATGCTACCTCTTGACCACTTCTGCGATTTTTGGTTGGCCAATTGAAACCCGTTAGGTCTGGGCGACCACCGTCACGATTTCCTGGTTCAACTAATTGTCGATCTAATATGAAGTAATCAGTATTAAGTCGTTTCTCATAGTTATTAGCCCTGATGATCAACTGCTCAACCTCAATTTCTTTGGCACCTTTACTATTATGCGATATTGCGTCTTTTCGGCTTGGAAATTCGGACAATAGACTTTTAACATCATCCTCGCTGGCTATTCGAGTCGTTGACTCGGAGGCCGGGCCAGAAAACTTTTCATGTGATGTGCATGTATATCCGTCTTCCGTGTAGGTTATCGCAACGAGATTCTGACCCTTAAAGTATATATTGATGTAGTTGTCTCTAAGCTCCATGATTAAATCACGATCATTTAGGACTGTTTTCGTGATTTTCGATAGCAATCCCGATTTCAGATCGCTCWTGTACTTAGGATTTAAACTCCTCATACTTGCCTCCTTTTAATTCTTTAGTCAGATTAAAAAATAGCTCATGGAATGGCTCAATATCTAATCGCTATGGGATGACTGTGTTAAAAAATCCGCCCATTACTTAGTGTGTGGATTATTGTTGTCATAGTAAAATTCCTCTCCTTGGTATTATAGGGTGGTGATCAATATGAACCTTTTTCTTCATAAAGTCAAGGGGACCAATTCACGTTCTCAGGAAAGATTTCCGCACCTCCCATATCCTCACAACTTCATATTCCATTTCCTCCTCATCTTCCAGCGTTGTATCCCGCCCGAACCAGTGGATGCACCATGCTTCATAGGAATCGGTGAACTCTTTTTTATCTTTTGATGTGGTGAGCAGTTGAGACAGGTGCGCGGTTTCTGATGGAAAGCCTGCTGCCAGCTCGTTCATGGTTTCGAGAAGCTCGGGGTCGGTCAAAATGTTGATCGCATTCAGTTCTTGTGATTTATTTTTTTCTTCCAGCCAGTCGTCGAGCTCCTCCATGTTCCGACGATAAACAGGATTGACTTCATGCAGAACCCTGTTTAGGTCATTAAAAATTTCAACCTGTTTTTCATCCATGCTTTTCAAACTTTCCATTTCATTTATGGTTTTTTTCGCCTGCGCATTGGCTCGCAATAACTCGTCTCTAATTTCCTTTTCCGACATCATCGTCTCCTAAATATTCTGCACTCATTATGAGCGTGACCTAGGTCGTGTTTCACCAACACAGTCATCCCACAGTGATTAGGTATTGAGCCGTTCCATGGGCTATCTTTTTAATCTGACTAAAGAATTAAAAGGAGACAGCGTCATGGAATCGACTC
>NVWG01000016.1 GCA_002746185.1 Candidatus Hydrogenedentota bacterium | reverse complement strand
ATCCGGCACCCAGATTTCCATGCCAATCGTTACTTCTGGAGACGGGGTAACCATTAATACGCGATCACCGCAGCAATCCAAGCGCACGTTTACCCTCAGCGGCGGCAATCGTCAGGAAACATTCCGAGTCTCGTATTACAGTAAAGCCTTGAAAGAGGGAAAAATAACCATACCCCCTGTGGAAGTTCTGATCAATGGGAAAAAAATGAAGTCGGACCCTATTGAATTGACTGTTTTACCATCAGCAGCGATAGGGCAAGCGGATCAGAGCGGTGCGCGTCTTTGGGTGGATAAACGTACGATTACTGCTGGCAAGCCCTTTTGGATTTATTTGGAGGCGTCCGGGTTGGATGTGGATCTGCCTCCTGTTCTCAGAGTGGCCGGGCTGCGAATTGATACGCGAAATGTACAAAGCTCCATGTCGTATTCATTCAACAATCGCGGCGGGCAGGTGCTGACGCTGCGAAAAGGGTTCATGGCTGTTGCTGATACTCCTGGTATTGTTACGATTCCCGCTGTTGATATCCGCATCGGCGGTAAAAAAGTAGAAACCAAGCCGATAGATCTATACATCATACAGTCCACAGCAACTTCGATACCCACCAATCCTTCTGTAGGTCCAGCAGGTCAGCAGTCAGAGAGTCCCTCGGAAAGTGATCTGGTCTTTATTGAAATGGATACGGATAAAGTGGAAGTTTTTCAGGGCGAACCGATTCTCATGACCACGGGTTTGTGGCGTATCAATTATCGGCGTGTCAGCTCAGGGCCATACCGTGGCGCGTTGATACAGGATCCCACGACCGAGGGTTTCTACGTGCACGAACTGGAGCCTACAGTGTACGACATGAATCGAGGATCCTGGAGTTATGAAGTAACCGAGCGCCGTAAACTTTTGTACCCCACACATTCGGGAACGCTGGAAATAGGACGCTGGCATTGGGAAGGCATCGCACGGTATACCGCGCCGGGGTTTTATCGACGCAAAGATAATTATTATAAGCTTGATGTAGGTCCTATTGAAATCGTAGTGAAGCCGCTACCGCCGGGGCCAGCAGGTTTTTCCGGGGCAGTGGGTGAATTTCAGGTTGCCTCCCGGCTGGATAGCAACACCATGACGGAAGGCATCCCGGTAAAATTCACGGTGACTATCCGTGGGTTGGGCAATCCGGACGCTATCGGCGCGCCTAAAGTTCCCGAACTGACGTGGGGATCGTTATCGGGACCGGAAGTGACTACGATGCCGTTTACTCCCTTGGGTGAGAAAATACCCCACATGTCCAAGACCTTTGTCTATACCCTCACACCAACACATGGGGGTGACACAACACTGCCGAAATTTGATTGTGTTTATTTCGATCCGCGCAAGGGCGATTATCAATCTGAAGCCATTGGGCCTTTCCGGGTGAATGTCATGTCTTCCACCGAATCGCCACGTCATCTGGTGGTGCCCCGTGATGTGGCACTGGCCCAGCGAGGAGTAGATATTCTCGCCGAAGACATACAGCCATTGCTCCCTGCTCCAGATAGCCTGGAGCGATACAAGTCGCCCATCGTGTTGATCGGACTGGGTGTTGTAACCCCGCCAGTGCTTTATGTTTTCGTTACGCTGCTGGTAATGCGTCGGCGAAAACTGGAGACCGATGTGGGATATGCCCGTGGGTATCGCGCCAAGCATAAAAGCATGAAGCGTCTTCAGGATGTTCTTGAATCCCCGGAACCGGAGAGCGAGCTATTCAATGTCGTGACGGACTATATCGGCAATAAACTGAATGTGCACGAATCGGGAATGACCTCCAGCGATGTGGATAAGCATTTACAATCACGCGGCGTGGATGACGATACGCGAGAAAATATCGGTAAAATTCTGATTGCATGCGAGCGCGCTCGATATGCGTCTCAACACCTGAGCAAGCAGGAGTTGAACGCGTTGGTATACGGCGCGGAAGCATCGCTGCACGAGTTGGATTTGAGCCTGAAGAAGGGAGGCCGTTCATGAGCATTCTGATCGCACTGCTATTGGGCGCGGCTTCCCTCGAGCAAACTTTCGATGATGCTTCTCATTCCTATGCCGATGACCAATACCTGGACGCGGTAATGAAATATGAGGAGCTGGTATTTCGTGGGGTGCAGGAGCCGGAGGTGTTTTTCAATCTGGGGAATGCCTATTACCGCAGCGGCTATTTATCTCCAGCCATCGCTAATTACGAACGGGCCTTGCTTTTGGAACCCACTCTGGAAGCAGCTCAGGATAACTTGATTCGGAGTGTCAGCCAGACCAAGCGCGGTCTTTCTCGACCTCAACCACCTGCCTGGGAACAGGCGTTGTTGTTTTGGCATTTCAATCTCAATCGGCAGAGCGTTGCGGCTGCGACATTACTATTCTGGAGTGCAGCCTGGATTTTGCTGGTGATACGGCGTTTCAAGTCGATACCGTACCTTCGACGGAGCGCAGTCGTTTGTCTGGTGATTGCCTTGGCCAGCGGTACGTCCTGGTGGGTGAAAGCGCACCAGGAAGTGCTGGCCGTAGCCGCCGTAGATAATATACCCGTTCATTATGGGAACACCTTGGAAGATACCGTGCGCTTTGAGTTGTTTGAAGGAGACCGGGTGCTTATCGAGGCGCGCACGGAAGGATGGCTGCGCATACGTACGCCTGACGAGGAACGTGGGTGGGTCCAGACTCAATTCATGATATCCGTAGGGCCGCCTTTTGGATCGCCAACGGTAAAACTAAGCAGTGAATTTGATACAGCAGACGACAAAATAAATCAGAATTCGCTAACACGGGAAGCCAGGATAAATGATAATCCCGGACTTTAAAACAGCGGTAACATGGGCTGCGGAGCAAGACTCTCAATTTGGAGAGTTGTCCCGCACCGATTGCCTCGCCGTGGCCAAAGCCTATTTGGATGAGCAACGTGCAGAGATAATGACGCGTCATCGGGAGGGTGCGTCCGGGGCCAATGTGGTAGATCTGTTAAGTTCGCTGGCGGACGAATTGGTTAATGGCGTTTTTCTATTCGCTCTACGTCAAGTGCCCAAGCCAAAATCTATCCTGAAACGGGTAGCTATATGTGCTCACGGCGGATATGGTCGCAGACAGTTGAATCCCCATTCCGATCTGGATATAGGTT
This sequence comes from Candidatus Hydrogenedentota bacterium, assembly GCA_002746185.1. Classification (GTDB taxonomy): domain Bacteria; phylum Hydrogenedentota; class Hydrogenedentia; order Hydrogenedentales. The sequence goes on along the minus strand of NVWG01000016.1, from coordinate 38,855 downwards.
TAGTGTACGAGGGCCGCATCGACAAAAACTTAAAATCCCTTAACGATTATATGGTTCCTTTCCTGTGGGATTTAGGATATGAAATTTCATTTGTCGCCCATAGCATCAAAGAGGCCAAGGAGCTGGCGCGAATAGACACAAAAGTGTTTACCAGCTATTTGAGTTGTCGTTATTTAGCGGGGCGCGAAGAAGTGTACGGTAAACTGCGCCTGGCTCTGGATGGATTGAAGCCCCGTGAAATTTCCCATCGCTACGCGGAGTTACGACTTCGGGAGCGCGGTGATTCTTTGGCCGAAGAACACCGTGATTTGTATGCCCCGGAACCGAACATCAAAGACGGCGCTGGTGGGTTACGTGATTATCAAACTGGACTATGGCTTATGGCCGTTAGCCATGGCGCAGGAACATTGGATGAAATTGCCAGTCATGGTTTTATTACTAAAGAAGAACGGCTCGCCATTGCCGAAGCGTTGGATTTCATTTGGCGCATTAGAAATGAACTGCACTATTTATGCGCCAAAGCGGAGGACACCCTGACCTTTGCTCTTGAACAGGACGTAGCCATTGCCTTGGGGTATACCGATAAAACGAAGCGGGATACCAGCCGTTTTATGCAAGATTATTATACAGCCGCACGAGTATTGCAGCATTTTCTGCGTGTAGCGGCTCATTCCTGCGATGACGATATTGCGGAGAGTATTGTGAAGCCTGAAGCACCGGAGAATACGGAATTCAGTGTGGAAAACGGTGAACTCAACGCGGGACTCCATGATGTTCAATGGTATACGGAAAACCCGGCTCGGCTTATGTCCGTGTTTTGGGAATGTGCTCGACGGGATGTACCCATCGGCCTGGATAGCGAACGACGTATCACGGAAAATCTTCATTTAATCGGGGACGACTTTCGGAGCAGCGATCTGGTTCGACGCTTTTTCCTGGCTCTTTGCAGCAGACCACTGCAAGCAGGCCGTGCACTACGACAGGCGGCGCAATCAGGGGTGTTAGAGCGATATCTCCCGGAGTTTGGCGATGTGCGTGATATTATTCGATAYGAAGATTTTCATCAYTATCCSGTGGATGAGCATACGTTACGYGCTGTAGAGGCCYTGGCATTGATWCCGGAGMTGGAAGGAKCKGTAGGGAATTTCCTSAAAGATACCYTGGAACATCTTATGGATCCCCATATATTGGTATTGGCACTTCTGTTCCACGATTTGGGTAAAGTATCCGGTGAAGATCACTCCGATGAAGGGATGCGTTTGGCCAAGACCATCGGTGCCCGTATAGGTTTACCTGACGAAGATACCGAACGTATCGCGTTCCTGGTTCAACATCACCTGCTCATGACTCACATCGCCCTCTATCGCGATACCGATGATGCCGATGTCATTGAGTCTTTCGCGAAGACGATGAAATCGGAACATCGCCTCCGTGCTCTATTTCTTTTGTCGTATGCCGATATGTCTGCTGTAGCGCCCAATGTATGGAACGATTGGAAGGGGACACTGCTCCTGAAGTTGTATCTAAAAACCGAAAAAGTGCTCCTGGGGTATTCGGAAGATACCGATGAAGAATTCTGGAAACAGCCTAAAGCGATAGCGGTTCAGGCATTCTTGGATGATGAACTAAAAGGGCAGCTAGATACCCATTTAAAAGCCTTTGGCGGACAGTATCTTTCAGCCTTCCCTGCCGAGCAGATCGCCTTTCATATTCAGTGCTTAAACCAGGCTGATGAGCATGGATTTGCCGCTCTCTGTGTGCCCAATGAAGATCAGGAAACCAGTGAAATGATCGTCTGTACGCCGGACCACCCCGGTTTATTCGAAGAAATTACAGGATGTTTCGCTTCTCAGCTCGTTGATGTGGAGCGAGCCGACCTCTACACGCGACCCGATGGTATGGCGTTGGATAGTTTTACTGTAGTCAACCCATCACGGAGAACTCCCTTGAGCGATGCCCAGGTGAAAGTGGTGGAGTCTGCGCTGAAAGATGTCCTCACAGGGGTGAGGCAAGTGGACGAGCTGCTGGAGCAGTCTCAACGCCGCATTTTCACCGTACTCCATCCTCCGGCGCCTGTGCCGACCCGTATAGAATTCGATAATGAATCGTCCCGGAACTATACCGTGGTAGATGTGTTGACGGGTGACCGGACGGGGCTGTTATATGAATTGGCACGCGCATTTCATAAGGGAAGCATGAATATAGCCAGTGCCCGAATTGTAACCGACGCGCGCCGTGTGCGCGATTCGTTTTATATCACGTTCGAAGGAAAGAAAATTTCGGATGAAGCTATTAAATTGGAAATCGAGGATAGGTTGCGAAACGCTATCCATCTTCGATATGCCGACACCATAGAGGAGGTATCATCATGAAAAGGCAAATGTACATTACCTTGATAGCAATCATGGCTGTTACGCTWTCATCGAGTATGGCCACAGCGCAGCGTTCACTGTTGAAACAGTTTGAGCAGGAATTCGTATCGCTGAGTGAAGAAATCAGACCCAGCGTTGTCGAAATCTCGGTGCGGGTAAAGCACCCCGAGCGAACGGACAGTCAGATGGAAGACATGCTGAAACGATTTGGCATTCCACAGCAGCCGGACGGTGGCGGTCCATCCCTGCCTCGGCGTCTTCCTGCTGCTACAGGCACGGGATTTTTTTATGATGCAGAAGGGCACATTGTTACCAACAACCACGTTGTAGCGAACGCGGAAGAAGTGACGGTGGAGATGCCCGACGGYACCGAAGTGATTGCCAAAGTAATYGGCACCGATCCGGATGCGGACATWGCCGTTATCAAAATTGATCCTGAAGGRYWGACTTTTAARCCTGTGAAATTAGCGGATTCGGATTTGCTGAAGGTRGGGCAATTTGCCATCGCYATGGGYAGTGCKCGYGGTCAGACGGGWTCSATTTCGTATGGTCATATCAGTGGCTTGGGCCGTGAAGGGCTGGCACTGCCAGGAAACCTACGGTTTCAGCATTTCATTCAGACAGACGCAGCGATCAATCTGGGCAATAGCGGTGGGCCATTGTGTAATGTCGACGGCGAAGTTATCGGGGTGAATGTGGCTATCGTGTACGATGCCAATTCTATCGGATTCGCTAWTCCCATAAACCGTGTGAAAAAAATCGTTCCCCAGCTGATTCTCTCTGGGGACGTGACGCGCGGCTGGCTGGGCGTGTCAATTCAAGATATTACAGTCGCCGCGAACCGGGAAAACATTGAGGTAGAAGATTTTCTGGAAGCCAACGGATTACCTGATGCGGAAGGAACGTATGTTGCCGGGGTAACGGTGGGTGGTCCTGCTGAACTTGGCGGCCTTAAAATCGATGACATTATCCGTATGGTGGATGGGATAAAAATTGGCACCACTACCGACTTAATCAATATTGTCTCGGACATAGAGCCGGGCATAACAGTACCTTTGGAATTATGGCGTAACGGGAAATCAATGATTCTCGATTTGGAAGTCGGTAAATTTCCCGGCATGTCCGCTGCACGTTTCGGCAAAGCGTATCTGGGTATGCATGTCGATGAACTGGAGTTAAGTGATGATGGGCTTGAATTACTCGGGGTAAAGGAAAGTCCTACTAATTTCTTTGTAGTGGAAGTGGTGCCAGGCAGCCCTGCCGATATYGCGGGKATAMAGWCGGGTGACATTATCCAGGAAGTAGCGCATGAGGAAGTGGGATCGCTTGTGGAGTTCAAAGAAGCGATTACTGAGAATGCACGTCCAGGTAAAACCTTACTGTTGAAGGTGCTTCAGCTTCGACCGGATGAAGAATCACGTAAGATTTATATAAAASTACCAGAAGATTATAAAGAATAATTCGAAGGTATAGTCACGCTAGACTTAGCCTGTCGTCCTTCAGGGGCGGCAGGCTATCGCATTTCAGGAAAGTAATGCGCCTCGATGAGAAGACACATAGTGTGCCACAAAGCGATATGGGCTTCCTGAATTAGGGCTACGCTTTCCCCTGGCGTTCTTACCGCTATATCTGCGTGTGCAGCCAGATTACTTCCGTTCGGGCCTGTTAAGGCTACCGCTGTACAGCCTAATGATTGGGCGGTAGACTGCGCCATTAGGCAGTTAGCGGCATTGCCGGAGGTAGAGATAGCCAGTAGTACATCTCCGGGCTTAGCTAACGCGCATACTTCCTGAGCAAATGCGATGTCCCGTAATTMGCTGTCATTTTCCACCGCAGTCCGCAACGCGCCACTCGTGCCGAGAGGGATGGCTGCTAACCCGGCTTCCAGGTGTGCGGACAACTCTTCGCCCCAGGGGCGACCTTCCAAGTTCGTTCGCATGGTCTCCGGGATAGGACGTTTTCGCTCAAAACTCTTGCATAATTCTCCGGCAATATGTACCGCGTCTCCGTGGCTGCCGCCGTTTCCGCAGATCAGTAATTTCCCGTTGAAATCGTAGCATTGAATTAGCGCCGCGTGGACCTTCAGTATTGCAGGTATGCAGTCAGCTAGATCGGGACGTCGGGTCGTCAATGCATCAAGTATGGATTGTTCTACAGGGGATAAGTCGGGCATGGTTTCCAATCAATCTTGTAATGCTCGTACCAGAGTCAGAAGGAAATCACGGTTATCAGACGAAATATATCGCATTGTTCCGCCCATACGCGCGAAGGTTTTATTATACCGTAAATAATAATCGGGATTATCCTCCGGCGGTTCGCCCTGCGTCCAGTCCCAATGAGATTTCGCCAGATCCACCACGCACATATACGGATTGCTGAGCTGTCGGCCCTCTTGGAGTGCTACGTTTCGCGCCATGGATAGCGATTTCTCGAATACCATAGGCGACATGACCGCAGAACCAATAGACAGATAGACCCCGCCATCCAGTTCCGAAACGCTGTGTGCAAACCGAAGGAAATCACGCTCTGCTGTACGGCCAATCGCCGCGCCACAGTTCATGGGATGAATGTAATGGATGTCGTGACCGAACATGGGGTGTCCGGTAAAGGGAATACCCAGTCGGTATGCCGCCGCTTGTAGTCCATACTCCTTGAAGGGGTGGGGGACTTTTAGTTTTCCAGATTTAATCTTGGCCGTATCCAGTTTTTCCAACAGATCCGCCGCGGCTCCAGCTTTAGGATTGCCTGGCGTAATAGCTTCTTTCAACTCATCACGCGAAGGAATGTCCAGCCCTTCATTTTCCACCAGCGCGCCGATAGACTCACCGTAACCCAGCCCGGAGTATGCCCCTACATTCAAYGCCAGATTCAGRAATCGRCCTGTTTCTTYCCAYGCGCCGAATTCGCCACGCCCYACGTTRTCCCGCACRTCYTCGCTGCTTTCTCCYTGAAAMGCGAACTCCCAGTCRTGRATGACYCCTGCGCCGTTGGTAGCCAGATGCGTGATCCAGCCCTCCTCGATGAGCCAGGTGAGCGTGGGGGAGAGACCGTTCTTGATGGTGTGGGCACCGAAAACCAGCATACGCGCCCGTTCATGTTCCCGGGCGAAACGGAGCCGCTGCGCCGTATCCGCAATCACATCCAACGCCAACTGCGGCAGATCTCCCGGCTCGTCATCCGGACGAACCTGTGCCTCCTCGATACGAACCTTGTTCACCCGCTCTTTCAAGGGGCGCATTTTTACTTTTTGTCTGTYGAAATAGTTACTTGGCATGGTTTCTCGGAAAAGGGTTGAAACGGAATAATACTCTAATGTATCACTATTCATTACAAAATTCATTTTTTTCAATCTCAATACTGTATAATAGCAAATGAGTTTCTATTACAGATAGGGAAACAATAACGCTATGGCTGAAAAGACAATAATTATTACGGATCTTACAAGGTTCAATAATCCTGATGAAGTATGTACTGCCGGAGTAGATATCAATACAGGCGATCTCATTCGACCAATGCCATATTTGAAGAGTAAAGATTGCAAGAGATTAAATATTTTACCTGGGGCAAAGTTAGTGGGCGATTTCATATCAGAAAGTATTTCTACAAGGCCACATACAGAAGATACTAATTACAAAGATCTTAAATTTTTAGGCCCATGCACTTCGAGTGACTTTCTGAACGTATTGGAAAACAGTTCATTTAATTCGRTTGGTGAGGGTTTCGAAAATAGTTTAAGTAGTGATCAGAAATTTATATCCCCTGAAAATGCTCCTAAGAGGTCAATCATAACGATATCGGTATCTCCTAGGAACGTTGATATATTACCCCACAAATTCAAATCCGGGAATATTACACTTAAATTTACGGATAATTCTGAAACGACATTTCATTATATGAGCATTAGAGATCTTGGTTTTTTTGACTATGCCCAAAAGCATCATGATGACAATGATTTGAATATAATTAACGACTTTATAAAAAAACAGGATAAAATATATTTGCGTATAGGCCTAGGTAGACGCTGGGCAGCAAATGATGGCAGAGATGGCTACTGGCTCCAATGCAATGGTATATACACTTTTCCTGATTATAATAAAGATATTCGAAGTTATTAGATAAATTTAGTGTCGCTGGAGTATCATGTATATATGGATACCATCGCTCCAAAGCCCATACTCTATTCGATTGGTCATTCTACGCATACCATTGATACATTTATTTCGTTGCTCAAAAGGCATGATATTAATGCGATAGCTGATGTTCGTTCCATGCCTTATAGTCGTTTTAGCCCGCAATTTTCTGACAAAGCATTAGAGGCGAGCCTAAAAGAAAATAATATAGCGTATGTTTTCTTAGGCAAAGAATTGGGAGTGAGAAGAAGCAATCCCGATCTGTATTCCAATAACAAAATAGATTACAGAAAGATTTCCACGCTATCTTCATATAGGCAAGGGATTCTGCGAATGATTGATGGGGCAGGAAGAATGAATGTAGCTATGATGTGTGCTGAAAAAGATCCCCTGACATGTCACCGCACTATATTGATTGCTAGAAATGCGAAATTGTTGGTTGATGATATACGGCATATCTTGGAGGACGGAAGTATTGAGACTCAGTCTCAGTTGGAAGATAGACTTTTGCTGGAATGTAAAATGAACAATGAGGAGTTGTTTTCAACCAGAGAGCAAAGATTGGAAGATGCGTACGATAGACGTGCGCTTGAGGTTGCATACGAGGAACCGGCTTCACATGCGTGAAATAAAAATATTCACTATTGGGTTTACCAAAAAATCAGCGGAGAAATTTTTCGGGTTATTGAAAGAATCTGGGGCGAAAAGAATCATAGATATACGGCTTAATAATGTCTCTCAATTGGCTGGCTTTGCTAAAAGAGATGATCTTAAGTATTTCGCAAAAGAATTGTGTGATATGGATTATGTACACATTCCAGAGCTTGCTCCATCAGAGGATATACTAAAAGAATACAAAAAGGGGAAGGGGTCATGGAGTGATTTCGAATCTCAATTTTTGAATTTGATGAAAGAGAGACAAGTAGAAACTACAATTTCGGAAGAAATTCTAGATCATGGTTGTCTATTATGCAGTGAAAATGAGCCTGATAATTGTCATCGAAAACTTGTAGCCGACTATTTTCAACAAAAATGGGGCCGAGAAATATCGATATCTCATTTGATTTGAGAACTGTTTTTTGGTGTTTAAGAATTAAGATGTGCATTAGTTTCCGGAATTTAGTAAAATCTTTATCTTTCCCTAATACTTTTCCGGAGAATGTATGTGACTACCGATGAGATACGGGCCAGTTTTTTAGAGTTTTTCAAGGAACGTGGTCATACTGTTGAGCGTAGCGATACGTTGGTGCCCGCCAATGATCCTACGCTTATGTTTACTTCCGCAGGCATGGTGCAGTTCAAATCCCTGTACACCGGGGAAGTCCCTGTGCCGTATAARCGYGCYGCCACWTCKCAGAAATGYCTTCGCGCYGGGGGCAAGGCTAATGAYCTRGACGAAGTAGGCAAGACGACGCGGCACATGACGTTTTTTGAGATGCTGGGCAATTTCTCTTTCGGCGACTATTTCAAACACGAAGCAATTGAGTGGGCATGGGAATTTACAACACAGGTTGCTGGTATCCCGGGAGAGAAAGTATGGGTCTCCGTATTTGATGATGACGATGAGGCGTACGATATTTGGTTAAAAGAAATCGGTATTCCTGAATCGCGTCTGATTCGTATGGGTGCCAAGGATAATTTCTGGGGACCCGCAGGGGATACAGGCGCATGCGGACCTTGTTCGGAACTTCATTACGACAAGGGCGAGGACATCGATCCCAATGCGGACCCTGATAATGATCCGAATGAGCGCTTCATGGAATTCTGGAATTTGGTGTTCCCTCAGTTTGATCAGCAATTGGACGGATCGCGTCCTGCCCTGAAGAATCGAGGCATTGATACGGGCATGGGGCTGGAGCGCCTCGCCACGCTGCTTCAGGGTGTCCCCACCGTTTTCGATACAGACGGTATTCTACCCATCATTCGTGCCACGGAGACGCTGAGCAACGTGAAATACGAAGACAACCCAGTGCCGTATCGCGTAATAGCCGATCATGTACGTGCGCTATCTTTTCTTATTGCCGATGGGATACTGCCTTCCAATGAAGGGCGTGGTTATGTGGAGCGACGACTCCTCCGTCGGGCCTCCCGCTTTGGACGCGAATTGGGATTGGAAAAACCATTCCTATGTGAGGTATCTCGCAGTGTAGTGGATCTGATGGGACATCACTATCCCGAACTGGCAGAGAAACAGGTTCAGATCGAGAAGATTATCCATACCGAAGAAGAACGGTTCGCCGGAACGCTGGCTCGCGGTATGGATGTGTTGGATGGGGTGTTTGAGTCCATGGAAAAAGACGGGGTAAAGACGGTTCCCGGTGCCGACTTGTTCAAGCTCCACGATACCTTTGGCTTTCCTCTGGATCTGGCAACAGATATCGCTGAGGATCGTGGTTACACCGTGGATTCCGAGGGCTTCCATACCAATATGAATCAACAGCGCGATAAAGCGCGCAGTGCCTGGAGTGGCAGCGGGAAAGAAGCGTTATCTCCTATCTTTCAACAGATTCGTGAGAAAGACGGCGAGACACAGTTCCTAGGCTACGACGCTACGGAAGCCGACGCGACAATTGTGGCAATTATTCGCGATGGTCAATCTGTGGACGAGCTGAAGGAAGGCGAAGATGGCGAGATTATACTCAATGCCACTCCTTTTTATGCCGAGTCCGGTGGTCAAGTGGGCGATACTGGGATGCTTGATACCGTAGACGGCGCGGCGCATGTGAACAACACCAAGGCTCCGTTGAAGAAATTGACGGTGCATTTCGTTACCTGTACGGCTGGTGTGCTGCGGCCCGGTGACAAGGCGAATGCGCAGGTCAACGAAGAACGCCGGGCATCTATAAAAAATCATCATACGGCTACACATTTATTGCAAGCCGCATTGCAGAATGTACTGGGCGACCACGTACATCAGGCCGGGTCCATGGTGGCGGATGATCGTCTTCGTTTCGACTTTACACACTTTGAAGGCATCGACACGGCGCGGCTGCGCGACATCGAGCGCCTCGTGAATCAATATATTCGTACAGGCACTCCGGTGACTATCGATCTGAAGAATCTGGAAGATGCCCGCGCTGCTGGTGCCATGGCGCTGTTCGGAGAGAAGTATGAGGACGTGGTTCGCGTCATTTCCATCGGCGATATCAGCATGGAACTGTGCGGAGGTATCCACGTACTTCAGACTGGCGTTATCGGCACGTTTAAAATTCTCACCGAGTCGTCAATCGCTTCCGGTGTACGTCGTATCGAAGCAGTGTGCGGTGAATCCGCTGTAGATACGTTGCAGGCGCGGGAAGCGACGCTGGCCTCTGCGGCTGGACTCCTGGGTGCGCCTCTGGATGATGTAGAAATGCGCATCAGGGCGTTGATGGACGAAAATAAATCCCTCCAGCGTGAAGTTGCCAAGTGGAAACAGGCGGCGGCTACGGGTGGCAATACGGACTATATGAGTCAGGTTCAAGATATAAACGGCGTGAAATTGTTGGCAGTGGAGTTAGAAGGTCAGGATGCCGATGGGCTTCGCATGGCTATGGATACGTTGCGCGATAAAATCGGTTCCGGTGTGGTCGTACTAGGCAGCGGCGTGGACGGTAAAGCCAGTCTGTGCGTGGCAGTTACCAAAGATATGACGAAAAAAATCAAAGCTGGCGATATCGTGAAGCAGCTCGCATCGGTCGTAGGCGGCGGCGGTGGCGGCAAGCCCGATCTGGCTATGGCGGGTGGAAAGCATCCGGAGAAAATCGGGGATGCTATTGCTCAGGCTCCCGATGTAGTAGCGGGATTGTTGGGTTAAGCCCAGGGGGATTCGTTTTGGAAGGTCGGGTCATCGGATTGGACGTGGGGGAGGCCCGCACAGGCATCGCCATTAGTGATGAGCTGGGTATCGTAGCCGTCCCGCTGGAAACGCTCCAGGTACGCTCCCACGAAGAAGACGCCCAGGCTATTTCAGGCATCGTAAAATTACAGGATGCCGTGCTCATTGTTGCAGGTGTTCCCTTAAACAGAGAAGGCGGGATTGGTCCTCAGGCAGAAAAAGTCCTTGCCTTTCTTGACGTACTCAAGGCCGCAGTGGAAATAGATGTAGTTACCATCGACGAACGATTCAGTACGGCGGCGGCAAATAGGGCATTACAGCAGACGGGTGTAAAAGGCAAAAAGCGAAAGAAAGTGGTGGACCAGATTGCTGCCCAGCAAATTCTCCAACTGTATCTCGACAAGGAAGCCTTCCGAAAGCGGCGCGAAGGATGAGCGATACGCCCGAGGAAAGTACCACCGCCGATAAGGGTAAACGCCGCTTTCCCCTGGTTCGATTTCTTTTGACGGCATCGGGAATTCTCCTCGTAACTGGGGGTATACTGATTTTTGGTGCCCTCACGCTCTACGATACCGTCTCTCATCCGCGCCCCGTCATTGAGCAGGTGGAATTCGAGGTGCCCGAAGGAGCTTCCGTACGGCAAATCGCTCACCTTCTTGTGGAGGCAGGTCTGGTGGAACATCAACTCCTGTTTCGATTAGCGGTGCGTCTGGAAGACAGCGGCGTGATTAAGTACGGCCTCTACGATATGCCCCGAGGCGGGTCGCCACAGCAAATACTGGAAGTTCTCTATACCGCYWCACCCCGCCATTCTGYCGTGAATCAATACACGCTTACCGTGCCCGAAGGACTWACCGTGGACCAGATGGCAGAGCTTTTCGCTGACCCCGACGCTTTCYTATCCGCTGCAAAAACTATCGACACTTTTGCGTATCTGGGKGTGGATCTGCCTACTCTGGACGGGTTTCTCATGCCCAATACCTATTTCTTTTCCGATCCGCCTACACCAGAACAGGCGCTACATCGCATGCTGGAACAGTTCAAGGCCGACTATGCCCGGCTGATGGAGGCGTATCCCGGGTCGGAGGAGTACGACCTGGTGCGCATCGTAACCGTCGCATCGCTCATAGAGGAAGAGGCTCGGGTTGATGACGAGCGATCTCTGGTGGCGGCGGTGATTTATAATCGATTGGAAAAAAATATGCCGCTGGAAATGGACTCCACGCTCCAGTACATTTTGAATAAGTATGGGCAGCGGTTGCTGAACGTAGACAAGGAAGTGGATTCTCCGTACAATACCTATCAACGTCGTGGTCTGCCGCCGGGYCCYATMTCCAATCCRGGAGTAGAGAGTCTGCGAGCGGCGCTGGARCCTGCMGACGARMCCTATTTRTTTTTTGTGAGYAATGCGGACGGTGAGACACACACWTTCAGTACCACGTTGCGAGAGCACAACCGCGCCGTAGCGAAATATCGAAAAGAGATTCGGGCGCAACGTAAGGCGTTGTCCAACCCTTAGCCATTGGCTAAAAGTGGATAGCAAGGAGTCGTACTATTTATGGCCGTAGAAGCTGAAGCCTTTGCCCGAGCCGGATTGGTGGGCAACCCTTCCGACGGATATTTTGGGAAGACCCTGAGTATTATCGTACGTAATTTTTCTGCCCGCGTCACGCTTATTGCCAGTGACAAGATGGAGATCATCCCCAGCCCGCAGGACAGTCTGGAATTTGAATCCATTCGTCATCTAGTGGCGGATATCAAAAAGAACGGGTACTACGGCGGCGATAGACTCATGAAAGCGGCAATCATGCGGTTCGTCGAGTATTGCGAAGAGACAGGTCATCCTCTCCACGACAAAAATTTCTCTATTCGCTATCGCACTACCATTCCCCGGCGTGTGGGCCTGGCCGGATCCAGCGCACTCATCACGGCATCCCTGCGCTGTCTCATGGGGTTCTACAATGTGGATATTCCAAAGCCCGTGCTTGCATCGCTGATTTGGGGCGTGGAAAATGAGGAGTTGGGTATTTCCGCTGGTTTGCAGGATAGAGTCATTCAGGTATACGAGGGCTGTGTATTCATGGACTTCAACGAGGACCACATGAAGGCCCATCACTATGGTCTCTACGAAGAATTGGACCCTGCCACGCTACCCAATCTGTTCATCGCGTAYCGTANCRGGMTTGNCGGAAGGGTCAGAGGTMTTTCATAACAATATTCGYGAACGATGGCTGCGGGAGGACCCGGAAATCATCGCTGCCATGAAAGATTTCGCGTCCTATGCACAGGAAACCCGGGATCTCATTGTGTCAGGCAAAGGAGAGGAAATCGGTCCGCAGTTAGATCGAAATTTTGATCGACGCTGCTCCATTTTCAATCTGTCTCCCGGCGATATTCAAATGGTGGAGACGGCACGGTCCGTAGGCGCTCATGCCAAGTTCGCTGGATCAGGCGGTGCCATCATCGGGGTTTATAAAGATGATGATATGTACCAAAAACTGGTAGAAGCGTATGCCGATACCGATACAATAGTGTTGAAACCGGATTTGCTGACTGCTGCGGAGGGTGTGTCCCCATGAGAATAAAATCGACGATAGTTCTAGCCTCATTATTTTTGACCTTGGGGCCTTTATCAAAACCCGTCGCTGCCGAAAGTGATTCAGTTAAACCTTTCTTTTCCAAATCTATCCAATTCGGTGCGCATCGAGGCGGCATGAACTGGCGGCCCGAAAGCACGGTAGGTTCGTTTCGGGAATCCAACGCTAACTGGCCGGAGATGATGGTGGAAGCCGATGCGCGAGTTACGAAGGATGGTATTGCCGTATTGATACACGACTCCACCGTGAACCGCACCACCAACGGAACCGGGCCCATAGCTGAACTGACCCTGGCTGAAGCGCAGGCTCTGGACGCAGGATACAATTTTACCCCGGACAAGGGAGAGACCTATCCCTATCGCGGTAAAGACTATCGCATCCCCACAGTGGTGGAAGCGTTGACAGCATTTCCGGATAAGCTCTTCCTCATCGAGATAAAAGATCAACCCGGCTGTGCGGAGGCACTGGTAAAAGCTATTCAGGAAGCAGATGCCGTGGATAGAGTATGTATCGCGTCGTTCAATCCTGCGCAAATGAAAATCGCTCGGGAAATGGAGCCTGACATAGCTCAGTGCTTTGATGCCCAGACGCTGCCGCGTTTGATAGGGGCATTACGAGGCGATAACTGGGACGAATACGTTCCCGAAGCTGATTTATTGATYATGAACTAYCATCGGCTATCGAATTACCGCATGACCGAAGCTGATTTCCCCAAACTTCAAGCGAAGGGAATTCCTATCTGTTTATACAACATAAACACGCCGGAAGAAATGCATCACCTGCTGGATCTGGGCATAGACAGTATGCTCACCGACCACCCCGATATGCTGGCTTCGGTTTTGAAGGAGCGCGCTGCTCGTTAATGTGGCTAGGCAGTCCGAAGCCCGCTGAATACCATATACTGTTTTCCCCTAACAGACCTTCCACTTCCTGCATGAGTCGGGGAGAGGGCTGCACCAGACATGCGCTGGTAGCATGTACGATAACATCCTGTCTATCCTCAGTAGTGTAATGCAGGAACACGTTACAAGAACCTCGGCTTCCGTCCAGCATGAGTGCCAGAGCTGAAATACGATCCTCCTCCGGCTCACCGTTTTCAGATACACGAATATGCACCGCCCGGGTCATTCGCTTGGGCGCGTCATCAATAGGCATAATTTCATCTGCCACCAGACCTGCATCCCCGTTTCGGTAGTTCACATGGGCGCGTACCATGATGATATTGTCCGCCAGGAGAAGATGTCCTGATTCCTCGTAGGTGTCGGTGAATACGGTTATTTCCATGGGCACGTCCAGTGTRCCCACCGTAATAAACGCCATYTTYTTRCCYTTGGCGGTGATGTGGAATTTCACATTGTTGAGMAGTCCRCCCARAATRACTTCCTGWCCTTCCCGCAAYGTRCTCARRTCACCCGCGCCGGGYGTRCARAAGCGTCGCAGTATGGGGATGTGCTGCTGGAGAGGATGGCTACTCACGTACAGCCCAATCATTTCCTTCTCGTGGGCCAGGATGTCTGCTTCAGGCCATTCGGGTATCTTCGGTTTCTGGTGCATGGAGGCTGCCTGACTATCCGCATCACCCATGAGATCGAATAGGGAAGTCTGACCCGCATCCCGTTCACGCTGCGCCAATTGCGCCTCGCTCATGGCCTGTTCCAGCACCGCATCTACCTGTGCCCGGGACCACCCAGTATTCACGAAGCCTCCTGCTTTGTTCAGGCTCTCTATGAGGCGACGATTTACTTTTTTCGAGTCCAATCGTGAGCAGAAATCAAAGATGTCCTTGTACGGCCCGTTTTCATCTCGTTCCAATACGATGGATCCTACAGGCTTATCACCTACATTCTTGATGGCACTTAGCCCGAATGTAATAGCACCATTTTCCACGGCGAAATGTTTGTAGCTGGCGTTCACATCCGGTGGCACCACCTCCAGGCCAGTGCGGCGACATTCCTCCACATACATGGCCACTTTATCCAGATTACCCGACTCGCTGGTGAGCAGCGCCGCCATGAATTCCGCTGGATAATTCGCCTTCAAATATGCAGTCTGATACGCCACAAACGCGTAGGCCATGCTGTGCGACTTATTGAACCCATACCCGGCGAAGGTTTCGATCATATCGTAAAGCTTTACGGCCAACTYTTCCTTGATATCGTTATCACGACACCCGTCCACGAACTTATGTCGTTGTTCCGCCATCAGGTCGGCTTTCTTTTTCCCCATGGCGCGACGCAGGATATCGGCCTGACCCAGAGAGAATCCAGCCAGAGCCTGCACGATCTGCATCACCTGTTCCTGGTACACCGTGATGCCGTACGTTTCCTCCAGAATAGGTTTCAACTTGGGATGATCGTAAACGATTTTATCCGGGTTATATTTATTCTTAATGTACGCGTCGATAAACTGCATGGGACCTGGTCGGAACAACGCCACCAGCGCGCAGATTTCCTCCAGACTTTCCAGGCCAATTTTCTTCGCCAGATCACGCATGCCCGAGCTTTCCAGTTGGAATACGCCGGTGGTCTGACCTGAACGGAGCAGCTTGTAGGCATTGGCATCGTCACACTCAATATTGTCGATGTCAATTTCAACACCATGGATTTCTTTTATCAGTCGTACCGTCTCATGCACCACCGTGAGGGTGCGTAGTCCCAGGAAGTCCATCTTCAGGAGACCCACTTCTTCCACGCCCTTCATTTCTACCTGCGTGGCCACCGTGTCCGTTCCGGCAGCCTGATACAACGCAACATAATTCATGATGGGCTTGTCGCAGATCACCACCCCCGCAGCATGGGTACCGCAATTTCCGATGGTTCCTTCCAGCCGCCCCGCCAGCCGCCACAATTTGGCCACTTGTGGGTCAGAATCAACGAGTTGTTTTAATTCCTTTTCCTTTTTGTAGGCTGATTCCAATGTGATCTTCAGCTCATCCGGGATGAGCTTGGCGATGCGGTCCACTTCAGCATAGGGCATACCCATAACCCGGCCCACGTTACGCACGACATTTTTTGCCAGCATCCGTCCAAAGGTGATTATTTGGCTTACGTTATCTTTGCCGTATTTCTGCTTGGAATATTCGATCATTTCTTCTCGGCGTACATAGCAGAAGTCGATATCGAAGTCGGGCATGGATACGCGCTCGGGATTCAAGAATCGTTCGAACAGCAGATTGTATCGCATGGGATCTATATTGGTGATCTTCAAGGTGTAGGCCACAATGCTGCCTGCCCCCGATCCACGTCCCGGCCCCACGGGGATACCCTCTTGGCGTGCAAAGTTAATCAGGTCCCACGTCACCAGAAAGTAATCCACGAACCCCATCTGGTCGATGATGCCCAGTTCGAATTTTGCACGCTCTTCATTGTCAGCACCGGGAGAGTCGCCATAACGAAATTTCAAGCCGTCCATTACTAATTCCGTGAGATAGGATAGCTTGTCCTGATTTTCCGGGGTTACGTACTCGGGAATCAGATGCTGGCCCAAKGGRATTTCSACRTTGCASCGSTCRGCKATTWTCTSCGTRTTKGCGAKRGCTTCGGGMYAWTSSGGAAASACTTCRCGCATTTCGTCWGGYGTCTTGAAGTASACTTCRTYGSWGGGRAAYTTAAARTGGTCWTCGTCRTCSAGCAKSCCGTTGGTCTGGATRCAYAACAASGCYTCRTGYGGYTCKGMRTCTTCTTTATTYACATAATGRCARTCGTTKGTGGCGATGRKCATGAGWCCATGAKKTTCSGCCATSKMWRCCAGRWASKSGTTSACYTTTTTCTGCTCTTCCATWCCATGGTCCATCAGTTCGACCAGAAAATTGTCCTTACCGAAAATCTCCACATACTTCATCAACGCTTCATTGGCCTTATCCAAATCGTCATTCATGAGGTGCTGCGGAACCTCCCCAGCCAGGCATGAGGTAGTGGCAATGAGTCCCTCGCTGTATTTCGCGATGAGCTCCAAATCTACCCGGGGCTTATAATAAAACCCTTCCAGATACCCCAGCGAACTGAGTTTGCACAGGTTGTGATACCCCGTTTCATTCTCGCACAGCGTGAGGAAATGGTAATTATTCTTCGTGCCAGCCTGTTTATCAAAGCGACTGTTTGGGGCCAGATATAGCTCGCACCCGATGATAGGTTTGATGCCCGCCTTTTTGGCCATCTGATAAAATTCAATCGCGCCAAAAATAGCCCCGTGATCCGTTATGGCGCAGGACTTCATATCGAATTCCCGACACTTCTCCAGAATTTCGGCTATTTTGCACGCCCCGTCCAACACGCTGTATTCCGTGTGGCAATGTAAATGGGTAAACCCACTGCTCATACTATCGACTCCAAGACCATTTCCAACGCTTTGTCAGCGGTCTGTTGTTTCACTTCATCCCGGTCACCATCAAACAGGCATTTYTCCACTACARTACCGYTGRGTGAAGCCACCGCCAGATACACCAGTCCTACCGGTTTCTCCGRTGTTCCTCCAGTAGGKCCTGCGATACCCGTCATGGATACGCCATAATCTGCATKGAACTTTCCWCGTGCGCCCTCGGCCATTTCGCGGGCCACAGCATCGCTCACTGCTCCGTAGGTATCCAGCGATGCCTGCGATACGCCTAGCAGATTGTGCTTGGCCTTATTCGTGTAGGACACCACACCGCCCAGGAAATATCGGGACGCACCGCTTACATTGGTAATGCGGTGRGAAAGAAGCCCGCCGCAGCACGACTCAGCCGTTGCCACGGTTTGACCCGTTTCTCTTAATTTCTCTCCCAATAGGATTTCCAGTATATCCGACATAACGTCCTCCGCAGCAGGGAGCACATTATCAGCTAACGGGCCATTACTCAAGGACATTTTATGTGAAAGATTTGAGAATCTTCTGCGCCCTGCCCTAAAAGCCCTAAGTGTTGATGTTGTAACAGGTTGCGACACGTAAATTGGCGGTTAAGACGTTTTGCAGGTAGTATTTATGAGATGGGGGGAGGACGTATGCGCGCTACTATCGTAAAGTATGTCTTGGCAGCCTGGATTGCTGTGCCAGGAAATGTCGATGCGGCCGTATCATCCCACTCATTTTTTGTGGACGATTCCGGTGTGCCTACCCTCACCAACCGTCCCAAGGCCTATCGTAACAATCAGAGCTATATTGAAATTCAGATGGCCTTTGACCCAGTACATATATCCAGTCGATTTCGTTCAGGCAAATTGGGCCGTGATTACACCGAATCAGATTACCATGACCTCATCGTGGAGTACGCCAGGGAATTCAAGTTGTCCGTAGCCATGATCTATGCCGTCATTAAGGCAGAGAGCGACTTCGATCCCAATGCCCTGTCACATGCTGGCGCTCAGGGACTCATGCAGCTCATGCCCGGTACTGCTGCAGAAATGCAGATCACCAACGCCTTTGATCCCGCTCAAAATATTGCTGGTGGCACACAATATCTCGCTAAGCTTTTGAAGATGTTTAAAGGAAATGAATCCCTGGCCTTAGCGGCATATAACGCTGGACCCGGTAACGTGCGGAAATATGGAGGCATCCCGCCTTTCCCGGAGACGCAGCGGTATGTGAAGAAAGTTTTGTCCCATGCCAAGGCTTTCGGTGCAGGGCGCGAACACATTGTGATTCAGAATTCTGCACCACGAAATAAAATTCAAGTATTCATGCCAGATAATTCCCAACCTTATGTGGTGCACTTCCATGGAGGTACCTCCCAGCCAGCGCAGCAGGTTACCGAGACCAGYTCACACTACATATTGGAATTCGCAGGCCGCACCTATTCAGTACGGCGAGAATTAGTTGCCAGGATTGAGGTGAATTCATAGGGCATATCCCGCACATACTTCAAAATTTCGATGGTTYRAATAATGTACTTTTAGCCAGAATTTTCGTAGCGATGTCTATGACCTTTCTGGTTTGGCTGCAAAATGACATGTCACTCAAACATCAACTTTAAAGGATTTTAATACTCTTATGGATATTATAGAAGGACAGAAAATATTGGTTACGGGTGCAAGTGGGTTCATCGGAGCGCACTTGTGCAGGAAACTTTTGGAATGCGGTGCCCAGGTTCATGGTCTATCACGGAAACCCAGAATCAACGATGGTATCCAATGGTGGTCGTGTGATGTGAGTAATCCTGACGAAGTTGAGCAGGTCATGGAAGAAGTGAAACCCGATATCGTTTATCACTTGGCCAGTTACGTCACCGGCACACGAGATTTGGAAGCTATTCGGCCAACATTTTTCGCGAATCTCGCCAGTACAGTGCATCTCATGTCAGCAGCGTTGAAAATAGGTGTGGAGCGGTTTGTGACTGTAGGATCATTGGAAGAGCCCGTACCCGAACGAGGGGAGTTTGTTCCCGCTTCACCCTACGGCGCAGCCAAGTTTGCTTCCACAGCTTATGCGCGTATGTTTCATGAGTTATATAATCTGCCCGTAGTGCATTTGCGCCTCTTCATGGTGTACGGTCCAGCTCAACAAGACATTATGAAATTGATTCCCTATGTAACACTCCAGTCGCTTAAAAGTGAAGCACCAAAAATATCCAGCGGTACACGCGAGGTGGATTGGATCTACGTGGATGATGTGGTGGATGCCATGGTTGCCGCCGCTGTATCACCTGACCTTGAAGGCAAGACCATCGATGTGGGTTCCGGGAACCTGGAATCGATTCGCGGTGTAGTGGAGCGTATCGTACATATCGCAAATCCTGATATCGCGCCTGAATTTGGTGCGAGAGACGATAGGGTGAATGACATCGTTCGTCGAGCCGATGTGGAACATGCTTCAGAACACCTGGGTTGGAAGCCTAAAATAGATTTGGATGAAGGCCTGCGTCGTACGGTGGCCTGGTATAAAAATGCCGAAACCAGCGGTGAGTTGGCATTCGTATCTATGCCATGGTGGGGAACATCCTGATTTCAAAATAATTTATAATCTAATCRATTTCGCCCCCAGTAATATGCATGGGGGCTTTTTTATAGTAGTAACTATTCTTACAACGTGAGGTGTTTKKMWGSMRYYRGMTYMWKAMWKWYWWSWMAMYGYMKTCCMRKRRRKGMGGMRYSTTGMMSRAKAWRTTCGCGTATTCCCACTCTTRGATCTGGATGCKAATCGCTCGGTCCACCTTACTCCACTCATGAACGCCCTCAAGAATTTGGGCCACACACCTCGTCTGGAAACAGTGTCATACGAGGTGATAAAGGGTGCCAATCAGATGTTAATATTTTTGATATTTGGCCATATTACGCTTCCTAAGTTAATCGAAAACCAATCTATTCTGTCGTATAACTCCTTTTAAAACAGCCAGTTAGGTGTATGTAAGTCGAATTGTTAAATATGTTGTAATTTCAGAAAATTCAGTATATACTTGCATTATTGATTAGTCAGGATGAGGAGATTGTTTATGGCTCAAGAAGAAAAGTGTTGTGACCCTGGTGGCGGATTCCAGGTAGATGCCATTGTAAGCGTGGATGATCGCGGGCAGATGGTGCTGCCTAAAGAACTCCGGGCTCGGGCTGGTATTAAGCCCGGTGACAAATTGGCACTTATCAGTTGGGAGCGGGACGGAAAGATTYGCTGTATGTCGCTGGTGAAGACAGATGAATTCGCCAGCATGGTGAAGGATYTRTTGGGKCCSATGATGKCMGARYTGTCACCRAAAAAATAGTGTGGTCTAKWAAGARAAACTGGAGGYWKKAATCATGCCAAATAGTGATACAAAGGAAATGGTAAAAGAGAGATATGGCAATGTAGCGAAACAAGCTACTGAAACTGGGTGCTGTGGTGAAGAATCTGTAGAAGAAATCGCCCCCTCTTCCTGTTGCGGCGGATCGGCAAAGGAAGCAACCAGTAAAAGCATCGGTTATACGGATGAGGAATTATCTTCCATACCAACCGAAGCGAATTTAGGTGTGGGATGCGGTAACCCTTTGGCATTAGCGTCGGTAAAAGAAGGCGATACGGTGGTGGATCTGGGGTCAGGGGGAGGTATTGATTGTTTCCTCGCATCCAAACGTGTAGGTGAATCCGGTAAAGTCATCGGTGTGGATATGACTCCGGCGATGTTGGATAAAGCCCGGCTCAATGCGGAAAAAGGCGGGTACACGAATGTGGAATTCCGTGAAGGCGATATAGAAAGTCTGCCCATTGATGCGGGAACGGTGGATGTGGTTATTTCAAATTGTGTTATCAATCTGTCCACCGAAAAAGAAAAAGTATTTGCTGAAGTATTCCGTGTACTCAAACCTGGCGGGCAATTTTTTATATCGGACATTGTCTTAAATAAAGCACTGCCTCCAGCAATAGCGAAATCGGCGGCAGCTCATACGGCGTGTGTTGGCGGAGGTGTCTTGCGAGATGTATATCTGGGTATGATCGATACCGCAGGGTTTACCAATGTGGAAATTATGCATGAAGCCAATTTTCCCATAGAGATGTATGCGGCAGATCCTACGCTTTCAGATATTCGAGAAGGGATAGAGGATCTATCGCCTGATGACATTCAAGCAGCGATGGAGTCCGTTGTGAGTATAAAAATAACAGGCATGAAGCCGGAAGCTGTTACAGGCAAAGGCTGCTGCTGAAAGTTATAGATACAGCATATATATAAAAGGGCGGTTACTCTCCGGAGCAGCCGCCCTTTTTATTATAAGCTGTGTACAGGAATTATGTAGAAGGTTTCTCTGGGCCCAAAGGTTTTATCCAAATCATCAACAATGGAAGCAGAGTAACGGCGGCGAGAAACGAGACCACGATGGCCATGGTGGTGAAGAGACCGAAATAGATATTCGGAATGAAATTGGAAATCGTCAGGAGCAGGAATCCAGCCATTACCGTGATGGTGGTAAAAAACAATGCCAGCCCGATACTGTTATTGCTTCGATACATGCTCTGTACGTAATTCTGATTCTGGCTGAATTCAAATTTGAATCGGTGGATGTAATGTATGGCGAAATCCACTGCAATGCCCAGCGTAATAGCTGCGGTCATGGTCGTCATAATATCCAGCGGAATACCCATCCATCCCAGTGTCCCAATAACCAGAACCACCGGAATGATGTTTGGGATTATAGCGATACTGGCCAGTCGAAATGAACGAAACGACACTAGGAACATAACCCAAATAGCGGCGAACACCGTTCCGATGGTTTGAATCTGTGACTGAAACAGGCTTTGCAGCATATTGTTATACAGTACGAAAAGCCCGGTTGCATGTGGCGTGATTTCTCCGCTCTCAAACACCTCAGATGTCTCGAAATACTCATGAATACGCCCCATCAAGTCTTTTCGATTCAGCGATTTATCCGATTCGGCGATACGCATGGATATACGCACCTGATCCCGATTCTCGGTGAGATATGGACCAACCACAGCTTCTTCAATCTCCGGCGGCAGCGAAGCCAGGGCCATTTTAATGATAGGRATAGGWACTTCTTTTCCTTTATTCACTTTCGTGATCAATTCGATCATGGTATTRGGAGAGATGACTTTACCCGTYTCWGGYTGTTCATCCAGCCAYGTATGYACTTCTTTGAGCTTGGCCAGGTTCTCCTTGGTRATCCAGAAATCYTTCCCTTYWSCCTCCAGYACCACTTCCARCGGAGTCGTTCCTCCCARTTCCTGRTCRATRAYCGACATRCCTTGATAGATRGGGGTATCGGATCTGAAGTAATCGATGAATCGATTCTCTACCTTCAGCTTCTGTGTGCCTACAAGAGAGACCCCGACCAGTATTGCGAAGAGCAGTAAAATGAGTTTACCGTGATGTTCGGTTGCTTTACCGAATACAATGAGCGGCGAATTTTTCAGGTCGGCTAATTTTGCTGATGGTGCTTTCCCTTTTGGAAAGAGCATGAGTGCGGCCGGAAAAAAGATGAAGCACATGGTGTAGGCAAGCCCTATGCCTATGGCCATCATGATGCCGAAATCCATTACCGGGCGGATACCGCTCACCATGAGCGAGCTGAACCCTACCATGGTCGTCAGCGAAGTATAAAAGCACGGTACAGCTACGTGACGGCATGAATCTAGGATGAGTTCCCGCATGGGTCTCTCGGGTGTTCGGGCATGCAATTCGCGATAATGTACTACCACATGAACCACGTCAGCCAGCGCAATCACGAAGAGGAGAGAAGGAAAGTTCGAGGTTACAATAGTGGCACTCCAACGCGTCCATCCCAGATAGCCGAACATGAATAGTACCGTGAGGAAACATACCGCTGCCGGGAGGATTACGAATCTGAAATTTCGGAAAATAACGCTAAGTACCACAATAACCATCAGGGTGACCAGTATTCCGAAGGTTTTAATGTCGCTTTTCACATACGAGATTATATCGGCCATGATCATGGGAACACCGCCTATATGAAGATCGCCCAAATGGCTGTGTGACGCTACAATCGCCCGTACGTCTTCCACGTTTCGATTAYTCTGTGCAATAAGAGCGGCGTATCCCGCTTTGTATTCGGAATTAAGCGCAGTTAATTCAGTTGCTTCCTCTTCGGAAAGACCCTCAGCACGTTTCTTGTCCTTCAATGCAGTTCGCCGATCCGCCATTTCCTTAAAAGCAGGCGGATCGGGTTTGAATGTCACTTGTATGGCTGTGGTAGAAGCATCTGTATTGACCAAATAGTTCCTATACA
Organism: Candidatus Hydrogenedentota bacterium; assembly: GCA_002746185.1. Taxonomy (GTDB): domain Bacteria; phylum Hydrogenedentota; class Hydrogenedentia; order Hydrogenedentales. The sequence continues at coordinate 15,299 of NVWG01000016.1, read as the reverse complement.
ACGGACTACTGATCATTTCCTCCTTGGCCATTTCCAGATCAGCTCCCGTCTCTAGCGTCTTGTACCCATTCGCTAATTGCATCAACGAAACATCCGGACTATGAAACAGGGGGACGGTTAAAATACTGGTAATAGATTCCACATCATCAAGAGCAGCTAGTTCGTCCAGCATGAGAGCCAATGGCTCTAGCGTTTCCTGTGAAAACAGATCGCCGTTGGCAGGTTTCAGTGTGATAAATACATAATCATCGGATCCGAAAAGATCTCGTGTCTCATCGTAGTAACGAAGATCTTTGTCGTTTTCCAGAACGATGGCATCGCTGGATGCATCCAGCGTGAAGTACCGTGTTTGATAGCCGAGAAAGGCCGTTAATAGGCCTACCAAAATTAAGATGAACACTGGATTACCCAAAATAATCCGGTCGTATAAACGTGCCCAGGGTGTCAATGAAGCTGTATATTCTGTGTTGTCCGACATGGGATTCCCTTGAAAATTATCTGACAGTAAGTTTGCTCAATTCACTATTTAATACTGCTTTATATTAAACAGTTCCATCTTTGACATCAAGAGTACAAAAAATTGGGCGGCCTTTAACTTAAAAGACCGCCCAATTATATAGGTTTATCGACTTTTAACGATCCCCAATAGGGGTAACCGACCGTTCTTTTTCACCTGTATAGATGCTCAAGGGGCGATAAATCCGGTTATCCATGGTTTGCTCAATGATGTGGGCACTCCATCCTGTCACGCGTGACGCAACAAACAGCGGAGTATACAAATCCAGCGGCAGGTCTAGCAGGAAGTAAGTCAGCMCRCAAGGATAGTCCACGTTAGGAAAGATTTTTTTCTCGTTGACCATAGGGTCCTTGATGGCATCGTATATCGCCATCCAGTTCTGTGCGCCNTTTTGCTCGGTGAGCTTCCGCAGTTCCGCTTCCAATATGCGTGCCCGGTGATCGCCGTTCTTATAGACCCGGTGMCCGAAACCCATGACCTTGTCTTTGCGTTCAAACGCGCCGCTCAGCCATTCCGATGCTTCCTCCGGTGTCTTGAACCGTTGCAGCATTTCCATGGCCGCCTCATTGGCACCGCCATGCAGCGGACCTTTCAGCGCACCGATGGCTCCGGTGATACTGGACACCATATCCGACATGGTGGAGGTAATTACCCGAGCAGTGAACGTACTGGCATTGAAGTCATGCTCAGCATAAAGAACCAGCGTTAGGTCGATGAGGCGTGTGGCTAAATCATCCGGCTCTTCTCCATGAGCTTGGTATAAAATCTGTGCGGCGTGTGACAGGCCCGGCTTGGGGTCCAGCGGCTCTTTGCCATTCAGGAGGCGGAACCGTGCGGCGATGATACCTGCAATCTGTGCCATGAGCCATACCGACCGTTGCCGTTGTGTATCCGGATCTTCTCCGTCCGTGGGATCGAAATGGCCTGCAAACGAAACCATACTGCGCAGCACATCCATCATAGGCGTATCGGTGGGGATATTCCGCAATGCGGCAATAAGCTCCGCATTTAATGGACGATACGTTGCCAGAGCAACATTCAACTCGTTCAATTGGGATTGATTTGGCAGCGAGCCATAGATGAGAAGATAGGCTACCTCTTCAAAAGTAGATTTCTCCGCCAATTCTTCAATGGGATAGCCTCGATATAACAGCACACCCTGATCCACACAAGCTACGTCTGTTTCTCCTGCTATGACACCGGCCAAGCCAGGGCTGAAAGTTTGTTCTGACATGATGTATACCTCTCCTTACTTGTTTTCAGATTAGTTGTTCAAAAGTACAAGCGACGAAATCCCATCAGGACTTCACCGGCGTATCCACTTTGCCGCCGTAGCCAAGCAAATCATATAATTCTTGACGAGATTGCATACGATCCAGCAATCCTTCGTTGGAACCCGTCTCCTTGATTTCTCGAAGCGCTAGTTCCATGGCCTTCATGGCGATACGTTGCAGCGTTACCGGGAAAATAACCATGTTATACCCCAGTTCCGAAAATTCATTCACGGTCAGATAAGGCGTCGTTCCGAACTCCGTCATGTTCGCCAGCAGATACGTATCCACCTCCTGGCCCACCCGGGAAAATTCATCCACACTGCGCAGACCTTCCGGAAATACCGCGTCCGCACCCGCTTCAATATACAGATTGGATCGACGTATCGTCTCATCCAAGCCTTCTACACTGCGGGCATCGGTACGAGCAATAAGAAGAAAATCATCCGATTCTTTGGCCGCCTTGGCAGCCTGTAGCTTCTCACAGAAATCCTCTGTGGATASCAGTTCCTTGCCTTCCAGATGACCGCAACGCTTGGGGAATACCTGATCTTCCAAATGGATGCCGCTGATGCCCGCCTGCTCCAGTACCTGGAGCGTTCGGGCAGTGTTATCCGCTTCGCCGTACCCCGTATCCGCATCAGCAATGATAGGGATGGTGGTGCAGCGGGCAATAGCCTGGCTATGTGACTCCGATTCCGTCAATGTGGTTAGACCCACATCCGGGAATCCCCCTACACTGTTAGCCAAAACGGCACCAGAAAGATACATGGCTTCGAATCCCAATTGCTCAATTAACTGGGCGCTCAACGCATTTATCGCGCCGGGCATGGCTGTACACCCCTTATCCAGTAACGTGCGCAGCGCAGCCGAACGTATTGCCGATGAAACCAAAATCTCAACCTCTACAAGTCAAAAAATGCATAAAATAGAAGAATTTACTGATATAGAGTGCCAATCTGCGGTTCCTCATGTCAAGTTGAGCATTGTACGAAAGACGTATATGAATCCACAATTAGAGTTAATTTTTATACGTAATATAATCCGAATACCACCTACGRATTTTTAATTYTTATTCAAGATTGATCTCGCCAAACCCCTTATGATAAAGTTCAATCCCGTTGGAGAAACGGGACTTACCCTCCTCAATTCACTCCACTATTTCTGCGCCAATTGGTCCACATTCAGGTTAAAATTTGATATCTGGTCGATATTGGGGCTGCGAAGGAAATCAAGACGTTGCTGGTGCAACGTGATATTTTTTTTCCGTACAGGTCATTGCAAGTTGGAGGGGTATAATGTCGGGGAGCACTATTGAAAAAGCGGTGGCAATTATTCCCGCCCGATTTGCCTCTCAGCGTTTTCCCGGTAAAGTAATCGTTCCCTTGGCAGGGAAACCTCTCGTATACCACACCTACCTCCAGACATGCCGCGCAAAGCATATTTCACGCGTTATTGTGGCTACCGATGATTCCAAAGTTGTGGAAGCACTTCAACCCTACGATGTGGAAGTGATCATGACACGACCGGATCACCTGACTGGAACGGATCGTATTGCTGAAGTAGCAAAGCAATTGTCAGATTCGATTATCGTAAATGTTCAGGGCGATGAACCCTTGGTGGATCCGGATACTATAGATCGTGCCATAGAAAAACTTCACGAACATCCCGAAACGGTTATGGCCACCGCTCGGCACGCTTTAAGCGATCCAAAAGATATTGAAGATCCCAATGTGGTGAAAGTCGTAGTGGATACACACGGACGTGCTTTGTATTTTTCTCGATACCCCATTCCCTATGTCCGTGCCCCTGAAGAAACAAATGGAGATGAAATTACCCACTGGCAGCACATCGGTCTTTATGTGTTTCGTCGAGAATTTTTATTATCCTTCCCCGATCTGCCGCCYACACCCTTAGAGCTKCTGGARCGTCTGGAACAATTGCGWGTATTGGAAAATGGGTATTCCATTGCCGTGGTGGATACGGAACATAAGAGCATTGGTGTGGATACACCCGCCGATTTGGAACGGGCCCGGGAAATACTCGAAAAAGAATTTTAAAAGGGGAAACTCCCCAAACGAAAGGGAAACGCATGCCGAAGTACGTATTCATTACGGGCGGAGTAGTATCGTCAATCGGGAAAGGAATCGTCTCAGCGAGTTTGGGGATGATGCTGGAATCCCGGGGATATAAAATCGCCATGATGAAAATGGACCCGTATCTGAATGTGGATCCCGGTACCATGAATCCCTACGAACACGGCGAAGTATTTGTCACCGATGACGGGGCGGAAACAGATCTGGATCTGGGCCATTACGAACGCTTCACCCATGCTTCACTATCCCAAAAATCAAACATCACAACCGGAAGTATTTACAATACTGTTATACAAAAAGAACGCCGAGGTGAGTATCTGGGCAAAACGGTTCAGGTTATTCCCCATGTCACCAACGAAATTAAAGCCCGTATTCGTACCCTTACTATAGACCAGGATGCCGATACCGATTTCGCTCTGATTGAAATAGGAGGAACGGTAGGGGATATAGAGGGCGTACACTTCCTGGAAGCTATCCGTCAGTTTAAATACGACGTTGGCGCATCGGATTGTTGTTATATTCACGTAACGCTGGTGCCGTATATTGAAGCCGCCGATGAACTCAAAACCAAACCTACCCAACACTCCGTTCGCGCTCTCCGTGATATCGGGATTCAGCCCAACGTGATTGTATGTCGTACCGGTCCGAACAAACTGGGCGATGACGAACGGCGAAAAATAGCCATGTTCTGTGATGTTACCGAAGATGCCATTATTTGCGGAGAAGATATTTCACCCCTGTATGCGATTCCTCTGAATCTGCAGGAACAAGGACTGGATACAATCGTGTTGCGCACGTTGGAGATGGAACCACGCCATAGCGATATGGATGAATGGGCAGCCATGGTGGACAGTATGAAAGATACGGATCGAACCGTACGTATTGCTGCTGTGGGAAAATATACGGGCCACGGCGATGCCTATAAATCCATCAACGARGCSYNTGWCCNATRSMGGYATSGCMAMCCRMNTGWASNGTSRWKRTYGAWTGGGTSGAYKCMKMKGATTTTGAAAACGGCAAGCGATCTGTGGAGGAGTTAAGCAGCTACGACGGCATTCTCATCGGCCCCGGATTCGGTTCCCGAGGTATCGAAGGTAAGATCCAGGCGGTGCAATATGCGCGAGAAAACAAGATACCCTTTTTCGGAATTTGTTTAGGATTACAGATGGCCGTAATCGAGCTGGCTCGTCATAAATTGGGTCTGGAAAATGCCAACTCCACTGAAATTGATCCGGAGACCTCAGACCCCATCATCTCACTTCTTTCGGAGCAGCGCGGTGTGGTGGATATGGGGGGGACCATGCGTCTCGGTGCCTACAGCTGCAAACTCAAGGCTGGTACACGCGCCTATGAAGCGTATGGCCATGAAATGATCGAAGAACGGCATCGTCATCGCTATGAATTTAATAATGCGTATTTGGAGGATTTGGTTAATAAAGCGGGCTTGGTCGTCAGTGGTACGCATCAGCTTGGAGAGCACGAATTAGTAGAAATTGTAGAGATAGCTGACCATCCCTGGTTTTGTGCAGCGCAGTTTCATCCAGAATTCAAAAGCACCCCYYTGAAACCGCAGCCTCTCTTTCGGGCATTTATCAATGCGGCGTTACAACGTGCTAAATAATACCTGCCATGGTACCATGGTAGGGCGTTTTCAACCGGAGCATTTTCAATCCCGTTATGGTAGTCGCTGTATCAGATCCCGTTGAGCAATATCGACTGGCCTTATCGTATGTGGATAAAGTCAATCGGGAAAAAGAAAAATGGACAAGGATAGTTGATTCACAGCGAGTCAAAATTACTAAATTCGACACCATAGCCTCTTCCTATCGTGATCACGAACGTACTGCCAATGCCCTGAAAAAAAGATTGTGGAAACCCCACCATAATCAGCTGCCCGATCTGCAGGAATCGTTGCGAAAAAAGAATCTGGAGCAAAAAAGTATTATTAAAGATATTCAASGSSSWRMGGTAAAGCCTCAAAAAGCCAATGAAATAAATCGAAATTTAACCCATGAAATGATTGTGCTTCAAAAAWCTATCCATGTGTCCAAAGCTATTGTGGATGCACAATCCGCTGTAGATTTGGGTGGGTTGATTGACCTTCCTATTGATGAATACGCCCCTCGCATCGATCCTGATTATTTGGCGTACAAACACGATGAGGGAATCGATAAGAAAAAAATATCCCTTGAACAGATTATAAAAACGACAATTGCCCTTGTGGCTGTCATCGCTATCTGGGCAGGCTGGTCCTACTACACCAGCCTGGGCAAAGGCCAGTTTTCTATCGAGAAAACCCAAGGGCGATCACAAAGAATCGAGATTTCCTGTAAAAATAACGGAGATAGCCGTATTAAGGTGTTTGCTCCTTGGCCCGGTGGGGTCACCACTACTCCGGATCAGGAACGATTTCCTCGTCGAGCTTTTGGGATTCAGCTTTATATTAAAGAAAGAGGACAAGATGTTTTTCGTTTATTGCCTTCTTCTCCCGGATGTTGGTTCAGAGGAGGAAATCGAATCACTGAAGGTACTCCTGTTAACGTGACTGCAAATCGTATTCGTAGAATTCAATTCGAACCGGAAGGGTTAAAARARYWRSKKRWMSWGSMWRMYGMKRTMMKKKTRKTRMTKYYSSKSWWYRKWSSMMMASAWWTRMKKRRRTTWKRAAYKAWWSTGAANYSYTKRYAGAAATTTTTGAAAAAATATTAAACAGTATTGAAGGGGATTGGTTATGTCATTGAATTGGAAATACGTTAGCAGCATGAGTCTTATAGTGATACTTTGTGCCATACCCATGCACGGCGCTCACGCCTTACTTACCAACGAAGTCATCATYTCCGGTATTAGTGAGCCTGTGCAAGTCGTTGCTCCTCCAGGGGACACTTCCCGACTCTTTATGGTAGAAAAGGCAGGGCGTATTCGCATCATCACCTTGCCAGATAACACGCTGCTGTCGACTCCATTCCTGGATATCAGTTCACTGGTAAATAATTTTGGGGAGCGAGGTTTATTAGCACTAGCCTTTCATCCGGATTACGGGTCCAATGGTTTCTTTTTTATACATTACTCCAACAACAGCGGAAATACCGTAGTGGCGCGATATCAAGTGTCCGGGGATGCAAATATAGCCAATGCCGGCAGTGCTCAATTTTTCCTCACCCAGATACAGCCCGCATCCAATCATAATGGCGGCATGATCGCGTTTCGCCCATTTGATACGAACTACTATTTATATATCGGACTGGGCGACGGGGGTGGAGGTGGCGACCCGGATGAAAACTCTCAGAACCTCACCAATAAGCTGGGTAAAATCCTGCGTATCGATGTTGATGCTGGAGTGCCTGCCAACCCGGCCGTTCCCTATGTTCCCGCTTCGAATCCGTTTTTAGACGGGGCAGGGGGCAATGATGATTCTATCTGGGTGTTCGGACTTAGGAACCCCTGGCGTTTCAGTTTCGACCGGGCCAATGGCGATCTATATATTGCCGACGTTGGGCAGAATGCCGTAGAGGAGATAGATTACCAACCTGCAGCCAGTTCTGGAGGCGAGAATTACGGCTGGGATCTGTTGGAAGGCAGTGCAGATTTTGAATGTGGTGACTGCGATGCCGCGCGCGCTGCTACCGTCTTGCCCATTCACGAATATACCCATGCTGACGGATTCAGCGTTACAGGCGGGATAGTGTATCGTGGTTTAGACATTCCCAATCTTATTGGACGCTACTTCTTTGCCGATCTCAATGGGAGAGTGTGGTCCTTCGCCTTCGACGGCTCCGTGGTATCCGACCAGGCTGAGCATACATCCGTACTAAACCCCAGCGGAGGCACCATCGTTTCGTTTGGAGAAGATGCCGCTGGTGAATTGTACCTGGTCGATATCGGAGGGACWATCCGCAAGATGATCGATCCAACTCCCTCGGAACCAATACCCGCCCAGTCCCGCTTTGGGTTGGTCATGACCATGGCTGTTATTTTAGGGTTGGCATCGCTGATGTTTACTCGGCGTAATCATAGAGGTAAAGGTACGCAATAGCCACGGCCCTCATTACTGCATGTTGCCCCGATATTGATCACGGAGCTTTCGTAAAACGGCATATTCTTTCCCCGTCAATTTCGGATTGCTCTCCAGCAATGCCTCCGCGTCACGGCGAGCCACATCCACCAACCGCAGATCTCCCGTCAGGTCTGCCACCCGTAAATCACTCATCCCCGCCTGGCGCATACCGTACACTTCGCCTGGGCCGCGCATCTTGAAATCTTCCTCCGCCAGAACAAAACCATCGTCGGTTTCGCATAAAATTTCCAGGCGTTGTTTCCCTTCCGGCGTCTTGGGCTTGCCCAACAGGAAACAATGCGACTGTTCCGCACCGCGCCCCACGCGCCCTCGAAGCTGATGCAGCTGGGTGAGTCCGAATTGCGCGGCGTCCTCAATAATCATGGTGGTGGCATTTGCTACATCCACGCCCACTTCAATAACCGATGTGGAGAACARAACGTCCAGCTCTCCGCGTTGAAACGAAGCCATTACGTCCCGCTTCTCCTCCGGACTCATGCGCCCATGTACCATTCCAGTTCGTACAGAAGACAGTGCGCCTTGCGACAGTTCATTGAAATGATCCTCCACATTCTTTAACTGCCGCGCTTCCGATTCCTCCACCAGCGGACACACAATATACGTCTGAAATCCCGATTGAGCCTGAGTCGCTACATAATCATACATCCCCGGTATTTTTGCCGGTGTAATGCGCTTCGTGATGATTGGTTTTCGGTTCGCAGGCTTCTCTGCAATGATGCTTACGTCCATGTGTCCGTATAGCGTCATTGTTAATGTACGAGGAATCGGCGTGGCGGTCATTTGCAGCACATCTGGGAATATACCCTTGTTCGCTAATTCCTCTCGCTGTCCCACGCCAAACCGCTGCTGCTCATCAATAACCACAAGACCCAGCCGCTCAAAGGCAACCTGCTTCTGAAACAGCGCATGGGTGCCAACTACGATTCGTGTACGGCCCAGAGAAATATCGTCCAGCATATCCCGGTTCATGGTGGACGACGTAGCCAAGGTAACAGTGAAACCCAACGGATTTAGAAATGATGAAATCGTCTCGTAATGCTGTACAGATAAAATTTCTGTTGGTGCCATGAACGCTGCCTGATAACCCCCATCTAGCGCTGCCGCCGTGGCCAGCATAGCCACCACGGTCTTTCCCGACCCCACGTCGCCTTGAAGCAAGCGGCACATAGGCGATACCGATGCCATATCCTTCAGGRTTTCTCCGGCAGCTTGTTCCTGTCCCGCCGTTAGTGTGAATGGTAAAGATTGTTGCAGTGTACGAAGTCCATCTCCGTCAATCAGATGCTGCAGCCCCGTCTCATCCTCCTCACGGTGCGCTCGTTGCGATAAAACTCCCAGCTGTATCCCCAGTAATTCTTCGTATGCAAACCGCTCCCGCGCTGCCACGGCCTGTGCAGACGAATCTGGGAAATGAACCTGCCGAATAGCCATGGGCTTCTCGGAAAGGCGATTTCGATTACGCAGGTCACCGGGTAAGGATTCCACAACCATATCTTGCGAGGCCGACAACGCTGTGTGAATCCATTTTCGCAACATGCGTTGGGTTATTTTTTCTGTAAGACGATATATAGGGACGATTCGGCCCGTATTCAGCACGTCTTCATCATCATTGCCCAGCCATTCATAATCGGGATTTTTCAATGCCAGCCCGCTGTGCGAACCCACTTCACCAGTCAGCAATACCGATTTACCCTCCGTAAAGGCTTTAGCCAGAAACCCACGACCAAACCACGTAGCTTTAATCGTTCCTGAATCATCTTTGATGATCACTTCCGCCAGGTTCATGCGTCCGCGAAGCCGAATCATGCGGGACGATGTAACAATTCCCTGCACCGTTACCAAATCACCCTTATCTACGCTCCCGATGGGAGTAATCTCGCTTCTATCCTGATAATCCCGAGGAAAATGATGGAGAAGATCGTGTACAGTCCGAATCCCCAGATTGCCTAGGTGAGCTGCCCGGGAAGGGCCGATTCCATCCAATGCTTCTACCGTGTCGGATAGTGTTAGCGATGACGTGGAAGGGGAGGGGGTCTCATCACCTTGTGTGTTATCGATGTCTGAACCGGCTCCCATCGACGTTGCCCCCTCGAATAAAATACGCTTCCCATCCTGTTATAAGGGATAGCGTCATTTATACTAAATCACAAGTGGCACTTGCACATGCAACCTTGCTACTATCAAGCCACTTTACAATACAGGACTACGATACCATGGCAGAAGCCATTGAAACTACAGAAGATAGCACGCCGAATGATCCAGCACCTACACCATCCGGCAAAAATCCAAACCGACGAACCTTTCGCTTTGTGATCGTGTTCGTTTTGCTCGTTATGTCCCTGCTAACCGGGTATCGTTATGCTATGGATACCGTGCCGAATATGTGGTMTCTCTAYATCGTAGCYGACCATACGGCATGGGCATTAAGCCAGGTTGGGGAAAGTGGAGAAGTTGAGCCTTGGAATCGTAAGCAGAGTTCTTCCAAAATTCGCGCTGAATTGAAAGCCTGGAGTAAAGGCGAGGAGTTGGATCCAGATTCATTTGAATACCTCATCACCGATCCGCCCTTAACCTCATGGGAAATATGGAAATATAAAGCCTTTACCCGCATTCGCAGTGGTGATGATCTCACAAACCACGGACCAACCATTCGCTTTATTAAAACATTAGGATTAAACCAAAAGCGTCAGGAACTTTCGTTAGAGCGAACCGAAGTGGATGAAAATACATCTCTTGCAGAATCCGCCAAAGACAAGAAACTAGCTAAGATTGATGCCCAGCTCGCATCATTATCCGTGAAAGAAAAAAACCTTCCTGAAGGAAAAGAACGGGTAGATGCACGTAACAATACGGAGTTTACATTCCGCGTCGTACCCGATTGCGGCGCGATTCCATCCATGTCTATATATTTTGCCGCCATTATTGCGTTCCCYGCTCTTTGGCGTAAAAAATTCGTTGGTGTAGTAGTCGGTCTGATAGCGTTATATTTTATTAACGTCGCTCGGCTGGCCACCCTGGCCTACATCGGGGCCATCGATCCCACCCCGGATAACCGTTGGTTTAACTTCATTCACGAATACGTGTGGCAAGGGATTTTTCTCGTATTCGTAGTAGCTATATGGATGATGTGGATTGAATTCGTCGTGAGAGTTCGGAAGCCCGAGCATGCCGAGACAGCCTAAAAATGTAGCCGTATTTATCGGTAAATTTATCGTCATTGCACCACTGACGTTGGTGCTGTGGTGGACTCTCATTCCTCAATACGCCTGGCTGTTAGGGCAGATAACCGGATTTGTCCTCACCCACCTGATGGGTATGCCCATTGGAGCCATGAAAGTGATTACGGATGAAGCCGCCGTACTTAATACCGATACATCCATCGAATTCATGKACAACGATCGGCTCTTTCCATTTCACATTGCATCCATCGTCAACAACCTTCCGCCATTTTTGATTCTGGTACTGGCATCACCGGGCATAGGTTGGAGGCACCAACTGAGGGCAATCGCCATCGGCATCCCGATACTTTCGGCAGGACAAATCATCTTTATCGTGTATGCATTCCGATATGCTTCTCAGATAAACCAAAGCCCGGAATTACCCACCGCCATCGGTCTGTTCCTTATGACCCTGCCATTTATGCTTTGGATAGTCCTGGTCTATTGGAACAAAGTAACCGAATATCTAAATGCTCTCGATTCAGATACCGAAACCTGAAAAACTTACCGTTCATGCCGCCCGCTGAACATGGATGCCAACTGCTGTTTACTGCTTTTGCCCACTAACGCCTGCATCTGATCAATGGAGCTGGGATTGTTAACCATCTTTTGATCGGCCTTTTCCTGCACAAATTCTTGTCCACGTTTATGATGCCAACGCTGTATACCGTGTATCACCTGCTGGCGAGTGATACTCCCTACCAGGCATACCCCTTCCATTACCGGCAGTGTGGAAAAATTACAACGTAAGAAAACATTGGCTGCAGATAGTAAATCCCTATCCGGATGAAGCGCTTCCTGAATAGTAGACATGATGTCAGATACCGTCCGACCCGTCATATTGTATTGATGTGACGTAGCCTGCAATCGTATGCAATCCTTCTCAGTAAAGAAACCTACCAGAATATCGTTCTCGTCGATTACAGGAATCCCCGTCATTTTCTTAGCAACGAGTAAATCCACTGCATCGTAGACCGATATATCCGGAAGGACGCTGACTCGAGTTTCAGACATGAGTTCTTTCACATAAGGCATAGTATTCATAAGTTCACGCTCCCTGTGTGTTCTAATGTAGACCGCCTACCAGCCGCATTCCAGTTTACAGCATATTTCTTATTTTAGGGGAAAATATGTATATATCCGGCCTTTCCCCTTGAAAACACATGACTTACAGCTTTAGAATACCCACTTTAATACACCGTTTTTTGGGAGGTTTATCTGTGGAAGCACACTGGGCGGAACGATTGGAAGAATGGCTGGGGGAGGTGCAGGACCACCTGCGCGATGAATTACTGCCCTTCTGGTTCACTCATGGTCAGGATTCCAAGTTCGGCGGTTTTCTWACMTATCTGGATAAAGAWGGAAGACCTACTGGTGAAACCCAAAAAACCCTCGTATGCCAATCTCGTAATATTTTCACGTACTCCGAGATTGAACGGGCGGGTATGGGCCATGGAAAAGCCCTGGAAATCGCCCARCAGGGATTCGAATTCCTCATTGATCACTTCTGGGATGATGACCATGGCGGCTGGATTTGGGTAACCGAACAGGACGGTACCCCCGTAGATCAAAGCAAGCTGTCCTTTGGCCAATCCTTTACCATGCTGGCTCTGAGCGAGTATGCCATGGCCTCCGGTGATCTGCGTGCCCAGGAATGGATGGTCCGAACCTACGAGACGTTCCAGACCTTCGCCGCAGATAATCTGAACGGCGGYTATTAYGAATTYATGGAACGGGACTGGTCGAAAAAGGAACCCGGCGCTTATGGCGGCGACAGTAAAACATTCGACGTTCACATGCACCTTATGGAAGCCTTCACCAATCTCTACGAGGCTACCGGAGCAAAAATCTATTACGATAAAACGCGCGAAATGGTCGATTTAATCTTTCGCCGCATGATACACCCTGAGCTGGGTACGGGCTACATGCAATTCGCCCCGGATTGGGAGCCTCGACGCGCCATCATTTTTCGGAATGTGTGGGGATCGGACCGTGATGTGGATGACCCGGAAGGTCGCCCGCTCAACAACACCTCCTTCGGGCACAATGTAGAATTCGCATGGCTCCTGAAACACACCATAGAAATTCTTGGACTGAATATAGAAGACTATAAGCCAGCCATTAAACTGCTCACCGACCATGCCATTGAAAACGGCATCGACTGGGAGCGAGGCGGTGTATACTGCGAAGGTCCCATGGATGGCGGCCCGGCTCGAGAGACCAACAAAGAATTCTGGCAGCAATCAGAAACGCTCGTGGGACTTTTGGATGCGTATATCCTATTCAAAGACGAAAAATACCTGAAAGCCTACGAAAATGTTCATCGGTTTTCCATGGACGTGGGGATCAATCACGAAGTGGGGGAGTGGTATCCCCTGTTCGACGAAAACAACACCCTCCTAGAGGATTATATGGGCCATGCATGGAAGATTAACTATCACACCGTGCGCTCCATGCTGCTCTGTGAGAAAAAATTACTCAAACTGACCTCGCCGATTTGACGTAAGGAGTGAAGCACCATGGGAAATCTGTTGGAAGGTAAACGCGCTCTGGTTACAAGTGTTCAAATGTACATGGGCGAACCCATTGCGAAAGTGCTTGAAGAGGAAGGTGCCGAAGTAATTTCCAGCGATGCCGATCTGACCACTCCCAATGCCGCAAAAGAACTCATCGACAATGCCGGTCCCATCGATATCCTGGTGGCCAATCTGGCGGAGAGTTCATGGTGGGAGGCTCTCGTGCAAAATATCGACGATGCCGAATGGGATCGCTACTTCAACGAAATCGTCCATCCTCTTATGCGCGTTGTACGTGCCGTATCCCCTCAGATGATTGAACGTAAGGCAGGTAAGATTATCGCCATCACCTCCGCTGCCCCCTTGCGGGGAATCCCCAAAGCAAGCGGATACTGTGCCGCCCGTGGTGCGCAGAATGCCTTCGTGCGCTCTGCAGGAATTGAATTGGCACGTAATAACATCCAATTCAATGCGATAGCCCAGAACTATGTGGAAAACATCACCTATTACCCGCCGGAAATGCTCGCTGATACCGAATTGGTGAAACGTATGGTCAAAGTAATTCCTGCGAAACGATTGGGAAAGGGAGAAGAAACCGGGCATTTAGCCGCATTTCTCGCCTCCGACAAATCCGATTTCATCGTGGGACAGATCATCCCCTTTGCCGGGGGGTGGGTTACATCTACATAATAATTCAACGCAATTCTTCGTGACTTTGATACACTATTAGACAGAATCGGCACCAAGTCATCGACTGTATTAAGGAGAAATAAAGATGTATCGATTTTCTACGCTGCTTGTAGTTAGCCTTCTCGCTTGTCTCTACACTGCTCCAGCAGATGCCCAACTCAAATTCCTGAAAAAACTCGGACTGCCCATCGGCGAAGAAAATGTATCCCTGGCCGAACTAAACTCGCGCAACATTGGGGATGGGCAGAGCAATCTATTCTCACCATGGCAAGCACTGACCAGCGAGATGACGTTGCCCTGCGCTTCCCGTTGTTGTTTCAGGATAAGGTGCTAAACCACTCACAACAAGCCAATATAAACCCCGCCTGGGCCTACGGTGTCATCCGTCGAGAGAGTGCTTTTGTACAAGATGCCCGCTCGCCAAAAGGAGCGCTTGGCCTTATGCAATTATTACCCTCAACGGCAAAATCGATGTCCCGTAACATGCCCAGAAAATACCGGGGAAAATCGCGTTTAATCCAGTCCGATGCCAATATCGCACTCGGCACAAAATACCTGAGTAAAATGTTAAAACGCTTTAGTGGTCAAACCGTGCTTGCCACGGCAGCTTACAATGCCGGAGCTCGCCGCATCAAAGGCTGGTTACCCAAGAATGCTTCTTTGGATGCAGACCGCTGGATTGAATCAATCCCCTTTAAAGAAACACGAGAGTACGTCACCAACGTACTGGCATATACCATTATCTACGCGGACAGATTAGGCATAAAACAAGACCGGTTGACCCAACGTA
Source organism: Candidatus Hydrogenedentota bacterium (assembly GCA_002746185.1). Lineage (GTDB taxonomy): Bacteria > Hydrogenedentota > Hydrogenedentia > Hydrogenedentales. Next base: position 126 of record NVWG01000016.1, on the reverse strand, counting down.
TGCCAGCAATACCAACACGAGAGGCACTTTAACCTAGAAAAATCAGTTGGAACACGGAAACCCACACAATCTCTTCATACACCTAGAAAATTCAAAAACTTGCTCATCACCAATAAGGTGACCACG
>NVWG01000015.1:31920-42223 GCA_002746185.1 Candidatus Hydrogenedentota bacterium | reverse complement strand
TGGAGGTTGCTCAGGTTCTGATGGCGGATTATACCCTCGGCGGCCTAGCGAACGACATCATCGAAGAAGGGCCGCGCAATCCCGAGCTTAAGTCCGGCGCCGAGGATATGGCCGTTATGAGCACATTATGGCGCGTGCAGTTCTGGCGCTCACGCACTGATCCATCCCTATAAGAGGCACCATCATGACGAAAAAAGACAAATCAGCAACCGCTGAAGAACCGGTGTCGGTCGGAAAACCGCGTATCACCCAGCGAATTGCTACGAGCAATCTAACCATCATTAACAACACACCACCAAGAATGGCGCAGTTAACAGTGATTAGCGGCAGGAAAACACCCAAAGCCACATACAGGGAAGGCATATATTTATCCAGCAGCATTTCCAGGAGCTGTACCATCGCCGCGATAGACCCGATGTAGGTAATGAATCCTAGAAATTCCAGGTTGTAGACCGCCAAGGAATCGCCCATAATCGGAACCCATGCCAATGCACCTTCTCGTAATAAATAATTGAACAGAAGGTTGTTCAGTGGAACGGTTATCCCCAGCACGAATATCACGGCAAAACCCAAACCGATAGACGTCTCTACTTTTTTGGAGCAAGCCAGAAAGGTACACATACCCAGAAACATGGACAATGCCATGTTTTCAATGAAAATGGCTTTGATGAATATATTTAGATACATTTCCATGGGCCTACTCCATTTCAACCTGGTCGGTTTTCCAGGCTCGCAGCCCCCAAATCATGAAACCGATAATGAAAAATGCGCCGGGCGCAATGAGCATCATGCCGTTGGGAACGTACCATCCACCATCATTTACCGAAGGCAATACTACCTGGCCAAAAATCTTGCCCGAGCCAATAAGCTCTCGTGCCATTGCGGTACCCATAAGGATGACGCTATAGCCTAAGCCATTACCGATGCCATCGAGAAAACTCGCAAAGGGGCCGTTCTGCATGGCATACCCTTCAGCACGCCCCATGACAATACAGTTTGTAATGATAAGCCCTACGAACACGGACAGGGTCTTGCTGATATCCGGCGCATAGGCTTGCAGTACCTGGTCCACCACAATCACCAGCGATGCAATGATGCACATCTGTACAATGATACGAATGCTGGACGGAATATAATTTCGTATGAGGCTGATACTGAGACTGGAAACTCCTGCTACCGACGTTAATGCCACACACATGATAAACGAAGGCATCATTTGAGTAGTCACGGCCAGCGCGGAACAAATACCCAGCACCTGGAGTGCAATGGGGTTATTATTGAACAACGGATCCAGCATGATCTTGCGTTCTTCTTTACTATAAATTGCCATCCCTTAACTCCCTTCGCCGCGTAGATTACTCAGATACGGTCCGAAACCATTATCGCCCAGCCAAAACCGAAGCAAGTTTGTCACCCCATTACTGGTTAAGGTTGAGCCGGACAGACCGTCCACCGCATACGGCGCTTCGTCCACCGAACCCGCTGGGCCTTTAATCACACCGATACGCGGCACCCACTCTTCATCAAATGCCAACCGACCTGGCCACTTGGCTTTCCAGTTGGGGTTGTCCACCTCGGCACCCAGTCCCGGTGTTTCTTTATGTTTGTAAAAAGTCAATCCCTGAATCGTACGGATATCGGTATCCAGCGCGAGAAAACCGTAAAGAAATCCCCACAAGCCCATACCTTCTACGGGCAGTACATAGAGATTGGGATTGCCTTCTTCATCCTTAATTACGTACACAGGAATGCGATCCGGCACTCGGGATACCTTCGAAAGATTCTTGTCCACTTTATGACTGGAGGCAGGATTTTTTGCTGCTTTTATGGGATCGTATGTACTGGAATCCAGATCGCTCTCTGTATCTACTTCACCCGTTTTCATGTTAATAATCAGAACATCGATTCTATCCGAAAAAAATGCTTCTATTTCTTCCATGGACGGTTTCACACCGGGTTCAACCAGTCCGCTTACTGACAGGACTTTCATTTGCTTGTCCATACGCTGGTTCATAATCTGTCGGTCTTTCAGCAAGGTGGCTGTAGCAGATACCAGCACCGAACACACGATACATACTGCTGCGGCGAAACCGATGATATATCCCACACTATTTCGTTGCATAGCGCGCGGCCCTCCGTTTTATATTGGCTTCCACAATGAAGTGATCGATAAGTGGCGCGAACATGTTCATGAACAAAATGGCCAACATCCAGCCTTCCGGGTATGCCGGATTGATTACGCGAATAAGAATGCCCAGCACGCCTATGCTGAATCCGTAAATGAGCTTGCCCGTATCAGTAAAAGCGGAGGACACAGGGTCAGTAGCCATGAATACAGCAGAAAAAGCGAATCCGCCCAGCACCCAGTGCCAGTAAAAAGGAATACCAAACATAGGATTAGTATCGGAACCGATAGAACTCAGCAACAATGCCATGCCGCCGCTGCCGACGATACAGCTAACTATAGTTCGCCAGGAACCTATTTTAGTCACAATCAATATACCCGCACCCATAATGCAGAACAGTGCGGAGGTCTCGCCCATGGAGCCAGGAACCCGACCAATAAATGCATCCATCCACGTCAGTCCACTCGTGCGAATACCTTCCATGCCGTCCAAGGCGGCTCGACCCAAAAGCGTTGCTCCCGAAAATCCGTCCACTCCGGCGGTCTGCGCGGCGGTCCATACTTTATCACCGGAAATCTGTGCTGGGTATGCGAAGAAGAGAAATGCGCGGCCAGCCAAAGCAGGGTTCAGGAAATTCATTCCCACACCGCCGAATACTTCCTTGGCAACAACGACACCGAATGAGATACCCAGAGCCACCTGCCATAAGGGGACAAGGGGTGCCAATATCAATGGAAAGAGAGCACCAGTAACCAGGAAGCCTTCCGTGATTTCATGCTTTCGTACAATACAAAACAGCACTTCCCAGAACCCGCCTACCGCCATAGTGACAATATAGATAGGTACATAAAAAAGCGCACCGTAAATCATGCATAAGACTATGCTGCCAGGATCAAAACCCCAACCCAACGCCTCGTAAACGGTGGTCTGCCAACTGTCCACCGGAGCTGCCCCAGCAGCAATAGCTGTAAAAGCCTGATACCCCGTGTTGTACATGGCCATGAGCATGCACGGCCCCAATGCAATCACCACCGTAAACATCAGCCGTTTCAGATCCAGCCCGTCCCGCACATGCGAAGCCCCTTCGGTCACTTCACCCGGTGTGAACAAAATGGTGTCGTTGGCTTCATACAGGGGATACAGTCTCTCCAGCGGCTTTCCCTTACCGAAAAGCAGATCGTGCTGTTTGTCCAGCATTTCTCTCAAAAAATTCATGCGATTTCCTTAACCCCGCCCGTCATCAGCTTTCCAATTCAATCTGCGTAAGAATTTGACGCAGATACGGACCATATTCGTATTTTCCCGGACACACAAACGTGCATAACGCCAAATCTTCTTCGTCCAGTTCCAGACAGCCTAGTCGCTCCGCCCGCTCCACATCTCCAGAAACTAATGCACGCAGCAAATGCGTGGGCATCAAATCCATGGGCATCACCTCTTCATACATTCCAATGGGAACCATGGCGCGTGCCGAACCGTTCGTAGAGGTAGTGAATGAAAATTTCTTGCCGGGATTCAACTTGGATACGAAGGTATTGATGATGGAGAATTTATTTTCGCCCGGACCCATCCACCCCAGGAATTCCCGTTCGCGACCTTCAGCAAGTGCTGACACTTGCTGGTGATATCTTCCTAAATATCCTACCTCTTCGCCAGCGGCTGCTCGTCCAGATAAAACCGAACCCGAGATGACCCGATTTTCTTCGTTGCTCAATTCGTCAGCGACGAGGGCATCGGTGCTGGCACCCAGTCTCGTACGAATCAAACGAGGATTGGTTACGGACGGTCCCGCCAGAGAAATTACGCGGTTTAAATCAAGCTGGCCTGAACCAAACAAGGCACCTATAGCCATCACATCCTGTAAACCGATATGCCACGCTGTACGCCCTTCATGCACTGGCTCAACAGTATGAATATGCATTCCTACCGTACCAGCGGGATGGAGACCGGAGAATTCTTTTACCGTAATTCCGCTATAAGGCCCGGCGTTAATGGCCGAACCTTCTTTAACACAAAGATACATGTGTCCTTCGCGCATTTTGGCGATGACCGCCAACCCGCGCTCAAAAGCCTCGATTTTCTCATTGTAGATAACATCCACATTCGGCGCTAACGGCTGGGTATCCATTGCCGTGATAAAAATGGAATCCGGCTCGGCATCCACACTGGGAACCTTGCTGAACGGGCGAGTGCGAAATGAAGTCCACAATCCCGACTCCACCAACAAAGCCCGGATTTCTTCCCGATTCAAACTGGCAATATCTTTACCCGAATAATTTTCAAACGAAACCTGATCGCTGTTGCCGGATTTTTCATCTTCGGATAACTCAATCACTACCGATTTCAGCGCGCGCTTTTCACCACGATTGATAGCCGATACCGTACCCGCGCCGGGCGAGGTATACAGGGTACCCGGAGATTTCTTGTCTTCAAAAAGGAGTTGTCCACACTGAACCGTATCGCCAACATTCACAAACATAGTTGGTTTCATACCAATGTAATCAGAAGCAAGCAAGGCAACAGAAGAAATAACGGGACCATCATGAATAGTCTGATCCGGCTCACCCGAAATAGGAAGGTTCAGTCCCTTCCTGACTTTATACACACCCATTGTGCTCCTTCACTCACCCGTTTTCGCTATTGACTCCACGCTATACCGAATCAATCCTGCGATGTGATGAGGTTACATTCAAATATGAGAATTTAGATTTCGCCATGACATTCCACACAACAAATTCCATGTTATCTGAAATACCAATCCCCGAATATATCACTACCGTTTTCGACAGCCAAACACGCTGACCCAGGAAAAATTCCCCCGATATACAATAACCCGCATATCAGGCCATATTGTGCCACAGGGTTTAAGCCTATCGCAAGAAAATCGAGGATTTAGACACACAAATTTTAAAATAGTGTGGATTTAAAGAGCAAGTGCAATGCTCATAAATGCCGTTGCTAACGAACCTGCTCCAGCGTTTCACGATTTCGTACACCGATAAGATACAGAATGCCATCCAGTCCCACTGTGGTGAGCGCGTGATCGGCATTTTCCCGTACTACTGGCTTCGCTTGAAAGGCTATACCCAATCCCGCCAAACTCAACATAGGTAAATCATTCGCCCCGTCCCCCACAGCAATCACCTGTTCCATCACGATGCCTTCTTCCGCTACAATCTCCCGCAGCAGTTCGGCCTTACGTTGTCCATCTACAATGGMTCCCACTACATGGCCGGTAAGTTTCCCGTCGATAATTTCCAATTCGTTGGCATGGACATAATCGATACCCAGCTTCTGTTGAAGGTGACGGCCAAAATACGTAAAGCCTCCAGAAATGATGGCTGTTTTATATCCGAAACGCTTAAGCATCTCTATAAGTTTYTCTGCACCGTCAGTTAACGGCAGGCGCTCCGCCACTTCCGCTAAAATCGATTCGTCMWRKSCMWKGMGSMKKRMMRGCYTWWSTYRMRGWYTWWYYYSKWRMTSRMYTWYSSCKYRSRKGKMTGCTTCGGTAATAAYMGCTACTTCTTCCGCCACACCRGCTTCCRCYGCCAGCTCGTCWATCACCTCGGCCTGGATCAACGTGGAATCCATATCAAACGCCACYARCCTACGATTACGYCGATAGATATTGTCCACCTGAAACGCAATATCCACACCCAACTCGTGAGACAACGCTGCGAATTCAGCACGCATCGCATCCGAATCATCAGGAGTACCACGAACGGATAACTCTACACTGGCCATGGTGGGCGGATCGGGAGTATCCAGAGGAACTCGCCCTGATAACCGGGTGATCACACCGATATTCATACCATGTTTGTGCAATATCGATGCAAGCCGGGCAAAAGAATTTGCTTCCAGCGTTTTACTCAGCAGGGTAATGATGTGACGCTGCTTACCTTGTTCATTAACCCAATGGCCGTAATCTGCAGCGGTTACAGACGTAAACTTCACCTTCAAACCCAACTCATACCCAGCATACAACAGCTCTTTGGATACGGTTTCCCATTCCTCTTTCGTAGGAACTTGCACCAGGAATCCCAGAGACAGCGTTTCATGAATAACCGCTTGCCCGATATCCAGAATGGTTGCATTATAATCCGATAACACGCCCAGAAGACGCGCGCTCACCCCAGGCTTATCCTCTCCCGAAACGGTGACAAGTGTGATGTCGTGGTTGGCGTTGGGTTTCATAAAATCCGTTAAATGTGTTGAGCGACCACGGCCAATCCCGTAGCTACACTGGTGAACGTATCACGTTGATGCAGTTTATCCGCCCCGAAGCGGTCAATCAACATTTGCCGCACTGCCGGTATCAAACTCGTACCGCCTGTAGTCAGTACCAAATCAATATCCCCAGGCTGAATTCCTGCGGCACGCTCAGCCTCCTTAATACTCGCCAGCATCTGCTCTAACATGTGTTCAATGATATGCGAAAGTTCCGTTCTTTCTATGTCCTCATGAATAACAATATCCTGCTTCTGAAAATCAATCTGCGTAGCCATCACATCGGATAGCCGCTTCTTGGCCGCTTCGACTGATCGCGCCAAAGGGTAGCCATAATTGCGCTGAATCAAGGTTCGCAGTGACCGAATAGCCACAGGCTGCTCCGAGCTGGCCTCCGCCGCGATGAGCCAATTGATGATTTCTTCCGTATTTAATTTATACAGATTTTGCCAATCGATTACCTGATTGAACAAATACTGGGGGAAATGCAGTTGCGATGGGCCGTATCTGGCCTTACTGCCTAAACAAGGAAATACCTTTTCCCGAGTAATCTCATGATCGATGGCATCACCCGCTACAGGCACCCCGGATACACTCAGGATTTTACTGCCTGCCAGACGTTCCGCTGCGCTTTTTTGTCCGCCAAATTCCATAATGCATACATCAAACGTCCCGCCCCCAATATCCACCACCATGAGCCGTTGTTTACGGTCTGACTGTGTAGCGTATTCCACACATGCTCCCACAGGCTCATAAAAGAAGGTAACATCTTCGAATCCTGCCAGGCGCGCTGCCGTCTCCAGACGCCGTTCCGCTATTGGATTTTCATCTTCGCGTTCCGAAAATCGTACTGGTCTGCCAAAAACCGCCTTTGTGACCGATTCACCCGCCACTTCATCCACTTTTTCTTWMWYRTSMMWYWRTWTGWTGGCGATCAATTCTTCAATCTGATACGGCGTTCCAAAAACTTCTGTACCTTTAAAGCCTTTCAGACGAAGCGATGTTTTAAGCGACTGGAATAGCCGCCCAGGGGAATTTACCTCCACCAATGCTTTAGCGACAACCGCTTCCGTCAAATCAAAACTATCCTTACGCTGCACAGTGCCATAGGTGTTATCCCCTTCACCACCCACATAACCGGAGATATGGATTCCCAAATCCACCTGCTTTACAATTACTTCCCGGTCAACATTACGCTCAATAAAGGCATTGGCAGCCCGCCGACCCACAATAATCTCTCCCTCGTTAGTGATATACAGCAATGAGGGTAATGATGTGGGGACATCGTTGAATGGATCCACATCCAATACTCGAATCTCGCTACCGTTAGATAAAGCGACACTGGAGTTGGAAGTACCAAAGTCTATACCACAAAACCACTTAGACACGAATACAGTCATCCTATTCAAAAAACACTCTTTGTCAATCAATTACCACCCCATATAAGGGAATCGGTAAATCAACCGCGAAGTATACCATGAATGTCATGCCGAATCTATACGAACAAAACATCCTCAAAATTATACTGTTCATTACTTACTATTTTCTATCGCCAATCGAAATTTTTCCTTAAATCCCTTTAAAAGCAAGTAAAAAAGGGTAAAGAAAACTATTGACAAAATATTACTAAACGTGTATTATAACGAACATGTCAAATGATATCCTTAAAAATCGCGTCAAGGAACTTCGATCACGACTGGAGATGCGCCAGGCTGATTTGGCTCGGGAAGTAGGAGTAACCCGACAAACCATTCTGGCAATCGAGAAGGGGCGATTGAATCCATCAATCAATATTGCCCTGAAAGCGGCACGCGTCCTGAGAGAGCCCGTAGATTACGTGTTTTATCTGGATCACTCCGCCGAAGATGTCATAGTCGAGACCTTATCAGACGCACCAAAGAAACGTGATCAGCTGGATGAGACTGCTAAACCCGCCTCTGTTTGGGACTTCGCGTAAATACTACTCGAAGTTTTAGCGGCATTTCTTGAGGTGAAAAGCCGTATCACAGGGGTGAATGGGAAGGCTACGTGTCCATTTGGCGTTGACCACACGCAATTCCAGTTCGGATGACTGTACTTAAATAAAGTACATGTTCGAGTCGGATGAGCTGTCAATAATGGATTGAACCGTAATCTTTTTAAGCAGGTTCTCTATCCCATTCCCGATCTCTTTCCACACGGCATTCAGGTCTTCGGACGTAGTATCCGCACTGGGTAGTGGATGTAGCACAGGACCGTCCACCGCCAAAACAATATCCAACAAGGTAACTGAGTCCGCTGGCTGGGCCATCAAATACCCCCCCTGCGCCCCGCGCACACTGCTGATTATTCCAGCCTTTTTAAGCTGCAGCAATATGTGCACCAGGTACTTTTCGGGTATACCTCGCTTTTCTGCAATCGTCAAAGCTGTCATGGGCGTATTGGTCTTAGCCAGCTTCGCCAGCTCYACCACCGCYCGACATGCATAGTCACATCTGGATGAAATATTCATAMGYTAATCCTTACCTCATGAGTATTATTTATAATGTATCGGTCTCATGTCAAAAAGTCCTGCATTTCAGTTGTTCGTGCCWTCAAGGCATGCTAAAGTCTGCCAWCATGAAAACAGATATCCTCGATTACTCACTGCCCTCAAAATGYATCGCCCAGYATCCYGYYGARAAAMGKGATGCCTCCCGTTTGCTGGTAGTAGACCGTCAAGCAGGCACGTTTAAGGAAGATGAATTTGCACATATTGGCCAGTATCTGAACCCCGGTGACTCCCTGGTGCTCAACGACACGCGAGTTATTCGTGCCCGCCTCCAGGGGCACAAACCCACCGGCGGCAAGGTAGAAATTTTTTTGCTCCACGAAATCTCCCCCGGCGAATGGGAGGCCCTGGTTCGWCCATCRGCACGMATYAAAYCCGGTACGATAATATCCATCGGTGACGATTCTCTCCATGCCGTGGTAAACGATCCCTTGCCGGGAGGTCGCCGCAGCGTTCACTTCGAGGAATCCAATGTGATCGCCCGTCTGGAAGAGGCCGGGGAGATTCCACTACCGCCGTACATACATCGAGAGGATCGCGAACCCATCGATGCGGAACGCTATCAAACGGTCTACGCTGAACATCCCGGCGCCGTAGCCGCACCCACGGCAGGACTTCATTTCACGCCGGAACTTTTAGACTCTCTGGAACACAAAGGCATACACCGAACCTCTCTCACGCTCCACGTAGGCTACGGAACTTTCAAACCGGTACAGGTAGATCGACTGGAAGACCACACCGTCGATCCCGAGGACTTTGATTTTCCCGAGAGTACCGCCGATCTCCTGAATGAAACTCGAACAGCAGGACATCGCGTAGTCGCTGTGGGTACTACCAGCACACGCGTCCTGGAAACGCAATTCGTAGACGGCGCGTTTCGACCCGGACACGGCATCACCAAATGCTACATCTTCCCGCCATATCCCTTCCGCGCCGTGGACACACTCATCACCAACTTCCACCTGCCCAAATCAAGTTTGCTCGCCCTCGTGTGCGCATTCGGCGGCACAGAACTCATCCTCGAAGCCTATCGCCACGCCGCCAAAAACGACTTCCGCTTCTACTCCTACGGCGATGCCATGCTGGTGCTTTAGACAGGGAAAACCCCTTCTCGTTTTTCGCCGCATATTTTTCCGATACCGCTGATTTTTTTGCCACGGATTTTCACGGATCAATACGGATCTACTTCGGTACCTGCAATAATATTAAAGAGAGTTCTGTAGGGGCGGTTCGCGAACCGCCCGCCTTATCACATGCCCGATCCTCTCTGCTGTGGCCKGGCTCTGACCGAGCCACGCGCCCGACCCGTAGGGGCTCCAACGCACTCCATTTTTTTGCCATGGATTGTACGGATCAAAACGAATCGGGTTCATGGGAACTGCTTTGCCGCAGATTCACGCTGATGGATGAGGGTATA
>NVWG01000015.1:0-31914 GCA_002746185.1 Candidatus Hydrogenedentota bacterium | reverse complement strand
GGTTTTGGTTTTGGTATCAGTCAACGAAATTCGGTATGGGTATGGAAGTTTCCGGGCGGTTCGCGAACCGCCCCTACAAGAAGAGACTCGGCTAAAGCTGCTTATCCAGTCACCTCAGCCACAATAGCCATCAGCCGTCTACCATAATCCACATACGACTGATAAAGAAAATCCGTGTTCTCGGTCGTCGCGCCCGTGTGAATGATCGCTGCCAGATGCGGCTCGATGGAGATACCCCCTTCGTAGCCTTTACCCAACAGGTCGCTCAAGATTTCTCGCACATACCCGTCGCCGTCACCGCACATACAATACTCATCTACTCCGTCAATATTCTTCACATCCTTGATATGAACATAGGCAATGTCGTTGTAGACCACGTTGTAATAATCCCACGCGTTCTGCCCGTATGTCACCGGATTGCCCGTATCGAATACTGCCTTCAGTGCCGGACTGTCTACCTCGCCCAGCAGGATGGTACTGTTTTGCGCACTTAATCCGCCCCAACCCGAACAGTTCTCATGGACCAGTACAACCCCGCCGTCCTCCGCTATGAGCGTCAACTCTTTCATGCGACGGATGGACTCTTTCCGCCAAGCCGACTCGGGGATAGGGTCGGTGTCGTGATTGGGATAACTCATGACCCGAATGAACGGCGTGTCCAGTCGCTGCATACGCGGAATGGCTTGTTTCAGATCATCCGTATCTATAACAAAATCCCCGGTAATGGGACGCGCCCAGTTGGCWATRGCACTGCCKAARCACGAYACYTTTTTCCCCGCCTCTTCCAGCGCACCGCATACCKCATCAAACTTCGCATCCGACAGCTGCGTGATGTTTTCGCCGTCCACCATACGCAGTTCCATGTTTTCCCAGCCCAACTCATCATGCGCAGCAATCTGTTGCTCAATAGGCTGCCCCGCTTCGTCCGAAATTCCTGAAAAAAACATATAGTATCTTCCTTTTGCTTAGTACATATCGGTTTTCTTTTGGAAGGGTCTGGGAAACCTTTTCTTTTTTCCAAAAGAAAAGGTTTCCCAGAGAACTCATCCCAAAAACTTCGTCATGTGTTCGTAACTCCGACCCGCAATGGCCACACACCCCATTTCGAAATCGAACACCTCCACCGATACATACCCGTCATATTCAATTTCCTTTAACGCGCCAAATATCGGCTCAAAATCCACATCACCAAAACCCGGCCCTTTCAGGTTCTCATCATTAGCATGAAAATGTTTCAGATACCGTTGATACTGCTTGATAGTATCCGGGCGGCCTGCCGGTTCATCCACCATGGCTTTCACATCCAGAATCAATTGAAAATTCGGGTGATTGATGGCATCAATCAAATCCACCGTCTCTTCCGCCGTCTGACAGAAATTCGTCTCCTGATTCGACAACTGCTCCAAACAAAACACAATACCGTATTCCTCCAACGACGGCAGCAGCGGCTCAAATACCCGCCGCGCATTTTCAAAGGCTTCCTGATACGGCTGCCCTTCAGCGACATTTCGCTGCTTAGGCGATCCAAAAATCATGCGCGATCCGCCTATCTCACCGCATAAATGCACCAGATCCTGCAAGTACGCCGTGGTCGTAGCGCGCACTTCAGCGTCCTCACACGTAATATGCAGTCCCTCCGGTCCCACCAGCAGCCAGTGTAGCCCGATTATCTCTATCTCCGACTCCTTCGCGCAGTCCACCATACGTTTCCGCATCTCCGGCGTGATTTCACTCACAYGGGGCGCAAACGTAAACGGTGCAATCTCGATACCGTCATACCCCACGTCCGCTGCATAATCACACGTCCGTCCAAAATTATCCCACTCCTGAAAAATCTCATTACAAATACCCAGTTTCATATTTTCACTTTCTCTTGAACNACTTCATCCGATTTCATATTAAAATTTCAGCAGCAAGTTTAACATACCATCAGTAGAGATTCTGCCAGATAGATAGTGGGAGCGGAATTGGTATGACTTCGCCAGGGAAACATACGCTCGAACAAGGGGGTAACCCTCTGTTCCCAATCCGCATGCAGCATTAATTCGACAAACTATAAATCCCGTCTGGTAAATTATGGCCCAAGATTTCTTATAGCTAAATTTCACTTGTCGTAATAACACAGAATGTACTATAATCGTTACATTACGTAAAATGTGTCGCAGAATCACTCTTCCATAATTAATCCCTCCTATGGTAGAATGGCGGAGTGAAAACGCTATATATGGAACACATCTTATGGATCAGTCCATAAATTCTAGCGGGGAGTTTGCAGTAATGTCACGAATAAGCAGGTTCAGCTTGGCAAGTCTTATATTGACCGCCCTATTCATTACACCCACARCACRARCACAACAGGATCTCATYCCGGATTTGGTGATTAACCCTGCACGTCTTGCCGATCACGCTTTTGTCAATAATGTGATCCCGGGTAAAGTACATATCATCCTATCCAATGCAGTGGCCAATATTGGCTGGGGCCCCCTCATAATTTATCCCACCGCCGGCAATACAGAGACTTTCCGGCAGTCCGTGTTTCAAAGGGTACTAATTGACTTAAATGGGAATGGAAACGGTACGGATCCTTCGGATGACCATTTCGACCGAGCCGCGGGTAATTTCATTTTTCATCCTTCGCACAATCATTTCCATGTGGACAATTGGGCGCAGTATTTTATTCGTGAGGTATTGCCGGGAGACGGTGTGGGCAAGATTCTTCATGGCGGTCACAAAACAAGTTTCTGTCTCCTGGATTCAGCCACGTACGATGGACAGCCCTCGTTGGGTAACAGGGGACCGCGATTTTTCTTTCAATGCGGTACGACCTTTCAGGGCATTTCTGTAGGCTGGGAAGATCTCTACCCTAAAGAGCTGCCTGACCAGTGGATTGATATTACCAGCCTTCTGCCAGGCGAATATTGGCTCGAATCGGTTGTGGATCCCCTGAATCTTATTCTCGAAGTCGATGAGACCAATAACATAGATCGTATCAAACTTGTTATTGCGCCGGGCGATCTTCCGGCTCCCATCCCGGTACCTCTTTTACCTCGACTTCTCTGGATCGAACTGTGTATGGTGATGCTCGTGGGAATACTGGGGCTGCAACGATACACCAAGGCAAGGGGATAACAATTCATGTCTGAAGCTGTGGAAATTTTGACACCGCCGTCTGATGAAATCGCGGTACTTTCCGAAGAGACGGTGGAAGCAGAAAATATCGTTGACGGCGGATTTATTGTCGACGAGGCCACAGACAACATATTACGCCTTCATCTCCATGATTTTCAGGGCCCCATGGAAGTCCTGCTATATCTGATTAAATCCCAGGAAATCGACATTTTCGATATTCCCATTGCGGATATTACGGATCAATATCTGAAATTCCTTGAGCTTATGGAAGAGGAAAACCTGGAGGTGGCAGGGGACTATCTGGTTATAGCCGCTACTCTCATCCAGATCAAATCCAAAATGCTCATCCCCATGGAAATTGACGAGGACGATGAAGAAATCGAAGAAGAAGACCCACGCATGGAGTTGGTGGAAAAGCTTATTGCGTATCGCATGTATCGCGACATGGCTGGTCGGTTATCCGGACTGGAAGAAGAACGGGCAGACTGGTTTATGCGTAACGTAAAACCCAAAGCAAGCGATTTGAAGTCCGATGATGAAGAAATCATGATCGAGGCCACCATGTTCGATCTGGCCTTGGCGTTCAAAGGCGTATTGCGCTTTCTTCAGGAAGACAAGGCCCATACGATTGAGATGGAAGAGTCCTCCGTAGACGAACGCATCGAATATATCCAGACCATTTTGGATATGCAGAACGATGTGGCCTGGGTGGATCTGTTCAAGTCCTGCCGACATCGCGTAGAAGTAGTCTGTACATTCCTGGCTATTTTGGAGATGTGCCGTATGAATACTATCCTCTGCCATCAGGAAGGCAGCTTCAGCGAGATTCGTCTCTATCGTAAAGTGATCGAAGCCGTGAACGTAGCCTGATGGATCGCGGTGTATGTTCCGCTTCTTTCATCGCAACGAGACCTTGGGCTCCCAAGGGGAACGTCTGGCCGCACGCTATCTGAAACGTCACGGTTATACCATCCTGGAGCGTAACGCGCACTTCGGTAAATACGAAATTGATCTCATTGCACTGGATGGTGACACGACAGCTTTTGTGGAAGTAAAAACCCGTCGCACCGATGATCCGGTGTCCCCCGAAGAAAATGTCCACTACAAAAAGAAGCAGCACATCATTCGCGCCGCACGGCAATATATTGATCGAGAAAACAACCCGGAAATGTATTATCGCTTCGATATCATGGCCGTAGTTATTCCTGAATCAGGGAAGGCCACCTTTACCCTATTTAAGGATGCTTTTCATGAATGAGAGTGCAATCAATCTTTCGATCCCGTATGATTGGATCTTATGGACACGCTGACACGCCGCACATTTATCGCTTCGAGTTCACTGACTGCTGTCGGATTGCTGTTGCCGACACGACTGGCTGCAGCGGCGACGCCGGGTGTATGGGATGCGTTGAAAAATCTTTATGACCAAGGCGAACTTGGTGCGGTCCGACGATGCCATCTCCAATGTTTACGAGCTGATGCCCCGTCTATGCGCGATGCCATCGAGGGACTGCAGCAGGCTTTAGGTTTAACCACACCGCAGAAAATTTCAGCCTGCGGAAAGTATGTGGTACCCAATCAACAGCCTGCGCATTTTCTTGTGAACCTGGAGTACGATCCCGGCCCCACATTGATTCTCACATCCACAAGCATGCCGGGGTCTTGGGGAATGATTCGTGGGGAGAACGGGAATGCGGAACTCTTCTCGGATAAAATCGTACTGCATCGCAAGCAGGGGGAAGTTGAGGAATATCCGGTTACGATTGAGTCGCTGCCTCGAACGCAAACTTCATTAACGGTACTCAATCTGAGTTTGGATGCGTTGAACCAGGCCGTAACAATCTACCCCGACAAATAAAAAAAAGAGCACACCACCAAGGTGTGCTCCATAAGAGTCTACTTATTTAATATTTATTCGTTGGCCGTTTCTTTCGCTTCGGTTTTTTCAGCGGCAGTAGTGTCGTTCTGGTTTTGCTCTTCGTCTTCGTCACTCATACTGGTTTTGAATTCAGAAATAGCACCGCCCAGATCGCTGCCCAGTGAGCGTAGCTTCTTACCGCCGAACAAGACCAATACAATAACCAACACAATAACGAGCTCGGTTGTACCTAATCCAAACATACCGCTAACCTCCTTATGGGAGTCGTTTTCTCCCGTCTAGTATAGCACGTTGAGCCTGTTTGCCCGGCTCAAGCGTTAGTTTTCTAACAATTACTTCGACTTTCATTATACTGCGCCGATGTAACTCCTTGCAAGGATATAACATCTCGCCGAGTATATACCCCACATCTCCCCTTATTTACCGGGAAGTTTACCTTTCAATAACGACAAACCGGACCAACCCAGTATTGCACCGCCCAAAGCTGTTCCCGCTATAGGCATGGGGATTCCCACTACAGCCCCGGCGACAGCTCCTTTTAAGAGGCTCCGAGTCCAGGAATCGCCTGCTCGAAACCGCTGAACCCCTGTAACCAGTACCGATCCTGCTATAAAGCCGCCCAGGGACACGGCTATCGTCGCCAGGCCTCCGGTGGCGATATTTCCCGTAAATAAAGCCCAATCCAGTCCCAAAATAGCCGCCCCGGACATCATGTGGAGAGGCGTTTTTCCTGAATTGGCTTCTACAATTTCGGTTTTAGTCACTGTTTATAGACCTTTTTATAGTAATCTTGGAGTTTACAACCATCCATCAGACATGCTCTCATGCCCTCTGGTTTCGCTATTAACCATGATATCACGATATTCCGGAATGGGGTTTTGGATACCGATCAGGTTATTTTTCAGCTCATTGTATTCTCTTRAATTGAGAATTCTATTATCGCCTTCGTTTTATGCTACAATAACCCGACATGAGCGTAGAACAGAAAGTATTACATTCCCCCGCACTCGGAACTTCCTTAGACGAAGAGCAATTCCTGTGCAACGAAGCATTGCGCACGGGTGCATTTGACGCTATCAGCGATAGCGAATGGGTAGCCATGTGTGAAAGTGCTGCGAGCAAGGGGCGGCGTGCGAAAAAGGATAGGGATTAAACTGCATCTTTGTTCAAATTGATGTCGGGAAGCACTCATTAAAGGAGCAGTTATGGCAAGACCCAATCATCAGTTTGAGAAAAGACAGCGAGAACTGGCAAAGAAA
Source organism: Candidatus Hydrogenedentota bacterium (assembly GCA_002746185.1). Classification (GTDB taxonomy): domain Bacteria; phylum Hydrogenedentota; class Hydrogenedentia; order Hydrogenedentales. The sequence goes on along the minus strand of NVWG01000015.1, from coordinate 25,647 downwards.
AAGAAAAAAGAAGAAAAGAAGCAGCGGAAATTGGAAAGAAAATCTGGCGTGACGAAAGATGAAGCATCCGTCGCTCCGGAAGATACGGAATCGGAAGATCCCACTACGTAATTTCCCTGCATACTTTCATGAAATTTTAATAAACGCGCGAACGGTTAAGCAGATGATCAGTTTCATTATGCGGCCTTTCATATAAGCGATACGAACAGTTCTTTTTTCCCTCGGAGAATTGTTTGTCTACACGTAGAGGGATGAAGTTCTAGAAAGAACTTCGGTATAAAGGAGATAGAGTAATGGCAATAGGTACAGTCAAGTGGTTTAACGAACAAAAAGGTTTTGGATTCATTGCACCGGAAGATGGCGGCGATGACGTATTCGTCCATCATTCCAACATTGATGCAGACGGCTACCGCACATTGGACGAAGGCCAGCGGGTTGAGTACGAACCAGGCCAAGGTAAAAAGGGTCCGGAAGCGACAAAAGTTCGCCCTGCATAATCCACTATTCCACGTAGTTTCAACGAGCCCCAACGCAAGTCGGGGCTCGTTTCTTTTTGTATTGCCAACAACCTACTCTATCAGCGTTATTCAAAAACAGATTGAGTCTCAAACATCGGCCATGCTGTCACGCACCCGATCCTTGACCCGTTCCGCACCCATCCGTATGATGCACTGATATCTGTTCTAGGGTGCCTATACGATAATGAGGTGAAGCGGATTCATGTTGGCCCGGGTACATTCCTGTGCGATGCAAGGCATTGACGGCATYCCCGTTGCTGTCGAGGTAGACAATACGCCGGGCACCAACAAGACAACCATCGTGGGCCTGCCCGATATGGCGGTGAAAGAAAGTCAGGAACGGGTCAGCTCGGCCATCAAGAATTCCGGCTTTCGGTTTCCCCGAGGCAATACTATCATCAATCTGGCTCCCGCCGATCTGCGCAAAGAAGGCAGCGCGCTGGATCTCCCCATCGCCATCGGTCTTCTGGCGGCATCCGATCAATTGGAAGGCGAGCGATTCACAGACTATGCCCTGGCAGGGGAACTGGCGCTGGATGGTTCGCTGCGTCCTGTCACCGGGGCACTGTGTATGACACTCTCGGTACGGGATGAGGGGCTGCAAGGAATCCTGCTCCCCACGGAAAATGTGGAGTCAGCCGGAGTAGTGCCGGGGGTAGAAGTGATACCCGTGCGGCATCTGCGGGATGCGGTGGATTTTTTGCAGGGCAGTCTGGATATATCGCCGCATGTAACAGATATAAAAAAAGTCATGACGGAAGCCCAGTCGTATGTGCCGGATCTCACTGATGTGAAGGGGCAGGCCCATGTGAAACGCGCACTCACTGTGGCGGCAGCAGGAGGACATAACCTGCTCATGATTGGGCCGCCGGGTACGGGAAAGACCATGCTGGCATCGCGTCTCTCGGGGATACTGCCGGACATGACGTTTGAAGAAGCTCTGGAGACCACACGGATTTACAGTGTGTCCGACAACCCGGCAAATCGAAAATCACTCGTAGCCCAGCGTCCTTTTCGGTCGCCCCATCACACCGCCACTACCGTCTCCATTGTAGGCGGCGGCGTGGGACCACGTCCCAATCCCGGCGAAGTGAGTATGGCGCACAACGGCGTGCTGTTCATGGATGAGCTGCCGGAGTTTAATCGCAGCGCGCTGGAGGTGCTGCGCCAACCGCTGGAAGAAGGACTCGTCCATATCCGTCGCGCCATGTATTCCGTCACCTATCCGTCCCGATTTATGCTGGTGGTCGCTATGAACCCCTGCCCCTGTGGATGCCGTACCGACCCGAAACGGGAATGCCGATGTAGTCAGGGAGAAATTCAACGCTATATGAGTCGGCTGTCCGGTCCGCTGCTGGATCGCATTGATATCCATGTAGATGTGCCCGGATTAACCTACGACGAAATCGCGGATACCCAGCCCAGCGGTTCCACCAGTGCAGAAGTGCGCAAGGAAGTACAGGCGGCACGGGATCTTCAACGGAAACGCTTCGGCGATAACGTCACTTGTAATGCCCACATTAATTCCGCCACTATCCGCAAACACTGCAAGTTGAATGACACTGCCGCCAGTCTGCTCGAGAAAGCCATGGACCACATGGGCCTGAGCGCCCGTGCCTACGATAAAATTCTCCGCCTCTCCCGTACACTAGCCGATCTGGAAGGCTCGGATGATATTGAGGACACCCATGTTGCGGAAGCGATTCAGTATCGAAGTTTGGATCGGCAGTTGTATTGATGTACTTTCAATTTAGCTTACGTGGCTTCAAATTACTAATGCAGCACTTATGACTTTGGGGACCTGAATCCTACGGGGCATTGGCTGGGCCGCATATCAAATGAGGAGCTGGAGCAATTAGAATCACTGTGGTATTTGGGCGGAGATTATTCCGATGATGAACCCAAGGTGTTGGAGAAAGCGAACTAGACATCTTTTCATAAACCTGAGACAAACCTATTCCTCTCCGCCTCTTGTTGAAAAGAAATTCACCCATAGGATTTTCATCGATGCGAGATGTGGCGCCCTTTGATTCGTAGTCGCGGGGCTAACCAGATTGCCGCGTCCGGTTTCGCCGTCTTCGCAATGACACAGAAACGATGTCATTGCGAACGAAGCGTAGCGCAGTGCGGCAATCTCCTCACCCCGAAGACTGTTCTTTCTGTATCAGATTTACGAAAAATTATTTAGTAGCTTTCCGGTGGCTCGGGAATATTCAAACCTTCGACGATTTTGTTGAAGCGCGGATTGTCTCGAAGTGGATCCCAGAGAGGCAGGGAGTATATTTCCAGGAGGCCTCGGTACCGCTCGCTCGTACTTTGTTCGAGTAGCGTCAGGGTTTGATCCACATCTCCCAATCCGAAATATACGAGAGCCTTGCTATAGGCTTTCGTGGATTCGGAGAGGGTGGTCTCATCAATTTCGCTTAGGGTAGCCAGCGCCTTTTCGCGTTCCCCTGCTTTGGCATACGACAACCCCAGGTACCCGAGAAAACCACCTTGACGACCGTTTAAATCGGCCAGATGATTATAGGTAGCAATGGCTTCGTTATACTCGCCCGCCTCGATCAGGGAGTATCCCAGCATGAGAAGCAGCGTGGGGAAGTCCGGGTAGATTTCACGAAAATTTCTCCCCAGTTCCACCGCGTCTTCGTTGCGCCGCAGCACATATAGCGCGCCGACTTTCATGGTGTTCCCCAGATGCGAGACTGGATCGATCGCTAACGCTCGATTCGCCAGTGAAAATGCTTTTTCAGGTTGGTTCATAAAAATCAGATTCGAGGCATACCACGTATAGCCCTGCACACTATTGGGGTCCAACTGAAGTCCGCGCTCGTATTCTCTCGAAGCACTTTCCAGATCGAAATTCCCCCAACCAAGTGCATAGGCGAGAGAAATATGGGCAGCCGCGAGGGAGTCGTCTATGCCTATCGCTTTTCGGGCAAACTCAGCTGCTTTCTTATACCCCTCATCCGGTGACACATACGAGAATACCGCTAACACATTGTATGCGTCTGCCAAGGCGGTGTAGGCCAGCGCATAGTCCGGTTCCAGGTCTATCGCCTCCTCAAAATATTCAATCGCCTGGAGAATGTCCTTCTTCGTGCGCTTGTTCCAGAAGTGACGTCCCCGCAGATAGGCTTCGAGGGCTGCCGGGTCGATGTGACGCTCGGTGGTCAATCGCACCTCATCTTCCGGCGTAAGAGCAACATCAATGGCCTGAGCAATGGCCAGGGCCACTTCGCTTTGCAGGTTGAGAATGTCGTCCAACGTGCCGTCATAGCGATTCGCCCACAAGTGTTCGTCCGTGCGACCGTCGATGAGCTGGGCCGTGATGCGCACGCGATTGCCGACCCGAACGACTGAACCTTCCACCAGTGCATGGGCATTCAGGTCACTGGCGATTTCGCTCATGGGTTTGAGGACGTTTTTATACTGCATGGCCGAGGTGCGGGAAATAACGGTGAGGCTTTTGATTTGTGCCAACTCCATGGTGAGGGCTTCGGTCATGCCGTCCACGAACCATTCCTGCTCTGCATCCCCGGAGATATTCGCGAAAGGCAGCACGGCGATTCGCTCGATTTTGGTAGGATCAGGTAAGGCCGAGAGTAATGGGGTTAAAGGTACTTTGGCTGGATACCCAATGCGCTTCAGCATCGCTGCAAAACGGGGATCATGGCGAAACCAATCCCACATAGAGAGTGTTGGCATTGTCACCATAAAATCCCTATCATCCACAGCACGGTCAACCCACCTAAATGCTTCGGTCATATCGCCCAAGGCGGCATACACTACAGCAATATTGGTTGAAACATTTTCATCCTTTTCTCGCAAAGTGATCATTTCAGATACAATTTCTCTGGCTTCTTCAGGCTTTCCTGCGTTGGCAAGCGCTATGCCATAAGACATGAGGCCATAACCGGATCGATTGTCCAACTCAACCGCTCGTTTACCTGCTTTCAAAGCCCCTTCTTGATCACCCGATCGCATTTTTCGATACACTATATCGTTGTATGCCTGGAAAAAATCAGGATCTAATTCCAGAACACTTGACATAGTATTCTCTGCATCTTCTAAGAGCCCTGCGTAACTATATACATGAGCAAGAAAAGTTTGCCAGATTGGATTTACCGGGTCGAGACGGATACATTCATTCATGGCGTTGATGGCTTCGTCAAAGCGCCCTAGGCTGACCAAATACCACGTTAGGCCGTTGTAAGCATCCGGATCACCAGKGTTCAATTCCACGGCGCGACGAAACTCTTGTTCGGCGCGTTCCCAATCCCAGTCGTAGGTAAGAGCAGCCCATCCAGCCATGTAATGGGCCTTGGCTAGTTGGTCATCCAATGCTAAGGCTTTTTTGATAGCCTCCTTGGCCTCTATTTCCGTTTGAATCGGGGGAGTGTAATACCAGGCAGGTACCCAGTAGGCGTTGGCCAATCGCGCATAGGCCTCAGCGAAATTGGGGTCTAACTCCACAGTATGAAGAAGCAGTTCCTGAGCTTTCCTAAAACCTTCCTGATTGAATTTGTAGAAAAAGTAGGTTCCTTTTAAATAGGCTTCATACGCTTCCGGGACCACGGTGGTTTGAGAAGCCAAGCGGCCTTTTTCGGCCTCTGTAATATTGGCGTGAACCTGTTCGGCAATGTCCAAGGCTACCTCGCCTTGCAGTTTGAGGATGTTTTCGATGGTTCCGCTGTAGTTTTCACCCCAAACGTGTTGGTCCGTGCGCCCATCAATAAGCTGGGCGGTGATACGGATATCATTACCAGATCGCATAATTGAGCCTTCAATAACCCCTTCCACGCCCAGTTCGGCGGCGATTTCCGGCAGGGTCTTGGCGGTGCCCTTGTAGCTCATGGCAGAGGTGCGGGAGATGACTTTCAGGGATTTTATTTTGGACAGTTCGGCGCTCAAGGCATCGGTCATGCCGTCAACGAAATACTCTTGCTCGGGATCGCCCATAAGATTATCGAAAGGAAGAACAACCAAGGATGATATGGTCTCTGAAGCATCGAGGGGCATAGCGGGTGGTGATGACGTTCGTGAGGTACCCGCGAAGTAAGCACCCCCGGCAATGATGATAAGGATTAAAACGGCAATCAATGCTGGCATGAATTTATTGGATGGGTTCCGTACTTTTCTCCTGGAGCCCTTGTTGGTTCTCGGTGCTTTCCGGATGAGCTTGGCCTTCTCGCTGCTTTTGGGTGCATCCAGGGGCGCAACGCCTTCCAACCCAGCTTCGCGGATGTCCATAGGCTCGTCGAAGCCTTTGAGCTCGTAGGTTCCGTGAGCCTGCCATAGGATAGGTTGGCCGAAGGTGTCCACACCAAGCCGTTGGCGTGCGGAGTTGTGTACCGCCGTGGACATAAGCACTTGGCCGGGTTTCGCCAACCCGGAGATGCGTGCTGCGATGTCTACGGCTAATCCTTCGATGCGAGGAGGAGAGTCCGGGCCACCGGGACCTGGTTTGACGGTGACCTCTCCCATGTGGATGCCCACACGAACTCCGGGCAGATCGGGTTCATCAGCGTGAGCCTGTTGCAATTGAAGCGAGAACATAACACCGGCACTGGAGGTCTCAAAGGTGAGGAAGCAACCATCGCCAGCCCAATCGATAATACGGCCTGTGCAGTCCTCCGCAAGGCGAGTCACAATATCGCGATGACGTGAAATGAGATCACCCACCACCATATCCCCACGCTGGGTCTTCAGAGCGGTGGAGTCTGCCAGATCCGTGAAGACCAGGGTGAGGACTCTGGATTTCCCGGTGGTATCAGTCATGCTGCTGGTATTCCATCGCGGATATCCCACTGGAATCTAATAGTATCGACAAAACAGCCCGCTCCCGGCTAGGTATAGGTATTATATGGAACTCATTGTGCATTATTCGCATCTCAACGGCAAGTTTGCTGTGCCTTGGAATGGATATAGGAATATTTGTTTGGTGATCGTTTATCATTCGTACAGAAAAGATTTAATGATCCTTGCTATAACGGATCTCCCACTTTTCAATTTGGTATAATACTCGGCAAAACAGAATTGAATTGAAGAAATTTCACTATGCCGCTACAAAACGGAACTATATTGGGGGATTACAAAATTGTCCGGCCTTTGGGTCGGGGTGGTATGGGTGACGTGTATCTGGGTCATGATGCCGCATTGGATCGTCCGGTGGCCATCAAGACTATCCTGGCCCCCGATCCCCATGATGAAGAAATGCTCAAACAGGGGCGTTCCTGGAAAGTACGGAGAACCAGGGGCGCCGAGTACCGGGGATACGCACTCCCGCCGGAGTTGTGATACCTGCCGGAAAAACATCTGATGGACGCTGGGTCCCGCTGGGTCCGTCGCCGAGATGTCCGCAGGAGTAACAGTTCCACCGGACAGACTGCTACGTCCTCCCCAGGAGCCTTTTGCCCCATCGCCACATTCCCCGGGCCACAGGAATACGGCGGAGGCGGGGACGAATGATTTGCTGGAGCGTCATATTCCATTTTGCTTTCCAATAGGGTTCCACCCGGTATTCGTCGGGGTTCCATTCGGCGTGATGGGCGGCGATTATCGCCAGAGCATCSAGGACACGTTGGTKACTCTGYCCATCGRYAGCRGTGAAMAGATGGCGATARGCCACRTCCATATCGGATGCGGCTTCCATGGGCAGCGGCAGCGTYCGCAATCTCTCCAAGGCGGATCGAAGTCCGTCCAAGGTATCGCATTNATGGATCAATCCGGATTCATCTTCCTGCAGGCACCGTTCCTTTTCGTGAAACGGGTTGTAGTACACGGCATGACGATTCATGAGCAGTGCTTCGTAGGGAAGGGAGCTGTCGCGGGATACAAGAATCGTACTCGCTGCAAGTTGGTCGCCCACTTTGTATGCGTTGGATGGCAGAACATTCTCCAATCCGGATAAATCGGTTTCATCGCGGGGATGCACGGTGATAGCGTAGGGCAGACTCAGTTCTTTTGCCAATTCCACTACTTGATCGACCCACGAGCGACCCCAATCCACACCCAGTCCAAAGGTAAAGTTGCAATTTATAAGCACTTGCGGAGCCGATGGAGGAGGTGCTGGCGCGTAGGTATCGAACCGAGGATTGCCCGTTAAAAAATACCATCTTCGATCCAGATATCCCGTGGCGTGCATGCCTTGAATCAGTGCATAATCTGCCCACTGCATGCGATGGGGCGGCCCTTCAAAATCCACGTTGGTTGATTCTTGCAGACAGGCTACGGGCAGCCCGTGTCGGCGACAATGGTGAATGAACACCCGCTCTTCCATGCCCCAATCGATACCCATAAGAACCACATCGGCCTCACGAAACATCTTGGAATCGCCTCGATGGATTTCATAGGAAATGCCCTCTTTTTCCAACGCCTCCCGCTCGCTATGCTGTACATGCCGCCGCACCATGACCAGCGGCTCCTGGCTCATCCGAATCAAAGGAGCCATGGTCTTCACATGGGTATCGCTGGATGGGAGGAATAAGATACGGGGGGGGCTTGATGTCGATGTAAGGGTACTGCTCAGGCAGCGCACCGTTTCAAATGCATCGTGACCCTCCACAGTGAAATTGGAATCATGCTCCACACCATCAAAAAGCTGCCGCAGCAAGGCCATCCCAATAGGCAGATCGTCCAATACCACCACATTCGATCCGGCGGTGACCACAGGATCGTTGGGAGTTAATAATGTCAGTTTTCGGGGCATCTGGATTAGGCTTTCGTGCGATTTATATCAACGCAGTGTAATGCTATACGCAATTCGAGTGCAACACCAYMCAKAKYGCKATTGGGATTTTCCSACGGCATGGGGTACAATCTTGATCTAAAGTGAGCAGGCACGTTCAGAGGGGCTATGACCAAACAGTTAACTGATTCAGATATCCCGCAGACAGAACGTGTTATCTACTTCCTGTTGCTGGTCTTGCTCTTCGCCGGATGCCTCACACTGACCATCCTTATCGAAGTGGAAGATGCTAAATGGTTTTTCATTCGCATTATGGGCCCCGTTCTCTTTGTCTTATGGCTGGCCAGCCGTACGCTGACAAATCGTCTTCAATTTCGCTGGGATCCCATAGCCGTATTCGCAGTCGCATCGCTGATTATACAGTGTGTATCCTTACTACATACCACCAATATGATGGTATCTCTGGAGGCTATCAGCAAACAATTCGCCTTGATATGTGTCTATTTTCTCGTGGCCAATATTTGCATTACAGGCCGGGATCGCGATGGCATCCTCTGGGCCATTACCCTCATTGGATTCATCATATCGCTCTACGGTATCGCCCAGCATTTCGGCTATGATTTTTTCCCATGGGAAGAACATATTGAGGTGCCAGTGAGCCGAGGCGTTTCCTTCGTAGGCCATGCTACCTTTGCCGCTTCCGTACTCATCATGTGCATCCCCATCGCACTGGGAGCCGGATCCAGCCGCACTCTTTTTGTATTACGCATCATACCCCGCTTCATGGCGCTGGTCATGTTGTATCACTTGTCCTTCACCGGTGCCCGCGTAGCTACGGTAGCCTTATTTACCTGCGGCATACTCGTCATGATCCTCATCATCATCGACAAAGCCCGAAGCGAAATAACACCCCAGGACTACGAGGTGGCACCCCGGCTCCACCTGAAAGCCGTCGTTACCCTCATGGTGCTCATCATGCTGGGCTCCCTCTTTATCTATCGCGCCTGGTCCATCAAAGACAGTGACATCTTCGGTGTACGGCAAGCCAGTGTCGCCCAGCGTATATTTTCCTGGGAAACAGCAAACCGTATGTTCTGGGATAATCCAGTGACGGGTGTAGGCACAGGGAATTACGAGATAGTGAGTCCATTATATTGGAATGATGTGGAGGCCAATCGTTTTGCCCATTACCAGCGGCAAATGGCCCAACCCCATAACGAATTCATGGAAACCGCCGCAGAACAAGGTCTTCCAGGCGTGGCGGCACTCTTGGCGTTGATGATTTCCGGGCTGGCAGGMAGTTYATATATCTGGYATCACGACCGTAATATCAAGGGTAAAAGAATAGGTTTGGCATTGTTTGCCGCTATCTTGGCGGCGTGCTTCGATTCCACATTCATATTTAACTTGCAACAGCCCGCGTCTGCTTTACTATTCTGGACATGCCTGGGACTGGTAAGCGAAGGTACCGCCCGAATACGCCGGGGCACCACGCTGGATGCAGATAAAATTATTGAAGAGTTCCCGGCAGGTTAATTGAAACGGAGATCGCTGACCGCAGCGTCTCCACCCAAAGCGGAAATAGCTTCGCGTGCATGTCCGGCATCCAGTAAGGGTTTTAGAATATCCCCCTCCAGATCGGGGACGTAGTACATGAGAGCCGCTCCATTTCCCGACCAGGAAAATTTACCTGTATCACCTGTTATGAGAGCTGCCTGTCCAGGATTCAATGTAATCGTTTCGCCATTGGATTCGAGGGAGAGATTACCGGATTTCATCAGCACCAGATAACACGACCTGCCGTCGTTCTCCCGTTCATAACGACCCTCTACGGCGACTTCTTCTGCAGCGAAATATCGACATGCCGCCAGCACCGTCACCGTTCCCCCTGATGCAGGATAGGACAGTGGTTGGGCTTTCCCATGATGGGATGATCCGAATCGAGTGGACTTCATCGCCTTATCCACATGCAGTTCACGGGGCGTTCCATCATCCTGAACCCGTCCCCAGTCATCAATGCGATACGTAATGTCACTATTYTGCTGRATCTCCGCAAGCAGACTTCCGCCGCCAATRGCATGTACGGTKCCTGCGGGAACAAATACCGAGTCCCCTTCTTCAGCAAGAAAATCTGTCAGTAGCTCGGCACATGCGCCACGGGATACCGCATCGGCAAATTCAGCCGCCTTGGTTTCTGGAGGAATTCCGCAATACAGCATCGCACCAGCATCGGCCTGTAATACATGCCACATCTCCGTTTTCCCCACATCCGGCTCGCCYARTTCWCKCGCKGTATCGTCGTCCGGGTGTACTTGAATCGATAGCTTATCCCCTGCATCCAACAATTTCAGCAGCAAGGGAAATCGTCCATGCTCGGTCAGTTTAGCCTGGGACCCCAATATACGACCCGGATCCTCCTGCACTAAATCGTGAAGGGTCTTACCTTTATCCGGTCCGTTTTCTACCACGCTTTCATGTTGGGCGTGATCGGAAATCATCCATGCTTCACCAATACATGTGTCATCCGGGGTAGACTTACCCAGAACAGTTCGCAATTTGGTGCCGCCCCACATACGCTCTACATATTTTTCCTGAAAAGTATACATACTCATGATGGACTGTCTATTCCTGTGTAAATACTGTCTGGGTTCCCGCTACATAATCTGCAAAACCAGACAATGCAGATACTCGGTCTCCGGCATGGATAAATGAACGGGGTGATCCGGCGATGCACCACGAATTTCCAGAAGTCGAGCCTGGCGTTGTGCCGAGCCGGCCGCGCGTTTCACTACGGATATGAGGTCCTCCAATCCCATGGACTGGGAACAGGAAGAAGTAATCAAATAACCGCCGGGACGTATCGCCTGTATAGCATCCCGATTCAATGCGCGATACAAACCCGTCGCCTTATTCAAATATCGACGGTTCTTTGCCAAGGCGGGCGGATCCAAAATAACCACATCGTACGATTCTTTTTCCTTCAAGGCTTCCTGGATGTCATTCACCTGGAATTCACAGGTATCGGAAAAACCATTTAGTTCCGCATGGTCGCGGGCTTGAGATATAGCCGACTCCGATGTATCCACTCCTACTACTTTCTTCGCGCCGTACTTGGCGGCGTGCAGTCCCCATGCACCAACGTAGCAATGGCCATCCAGCACGCTGCCGCCGGATACGTATCGCTCCAGCAACTGCCAATTTTCCCGTTGGTCGAGGAAGAGTCCTGTTTTTTGGCTTGAACCAAGATTAACATTAAACTTCAGCGTATCAATTTCACAAATTACCGAAGACGTGGTCTCGCCGAAGATTTTCGTATCGGACCGCGCTTTATCCACATACACCACACTGCGGACTCCCGGCTCAGCGAGAAAAATTTTAGCTATCATTTCTGCTCGCTGATTCCAAAATTCCGATTGCGCCTGTATGGACACAAGCTCACCATATCGATCAGCCACAAGACCCGGGAATCGGTCGCTCTCGCCAAATATCCACCGGTACACATCCGATCCGGGAAACCACTGCTCCCGATGAGCACGACAGGCGGAGATCCGCTGAGCAAAAAAAGGCTCATCCAAATCTTTTCGCGTACGTACTACCAAACGTACCGCAATACCGCCCTCCGCCTGAAAATAGCCTCTTCCGATAAATCGACCGTTTTGTGCCACCACATCGACTTCATCGCCATCGGCTATCTTCGGAATCTCTGCAAATTCATTGCGATACGCCCATATATGGCCTCGCAGCAGGCGCCTATCTTCTTTTGGTAATAACGTTGCTATAGGTATCATCCCGATAGGGTATCTCATTTTGCAGTGCTGGAGCTACTAAGTCGTACAATTTCATAGTGTTCCGACCGCCATCTTGAGGTATCCTGCTAATCCGATTATTGACTATTACGTAAGGTTTATGTTAATTTTTCATACGTAGATACCTCTTAATGCAACTAGACTCGGTACATCTGCATGGCATCAAATCCATACACGGATGCAGTGCCTCGTAATGGATTTGAATGGATCATGGGGTGCTTAATTGGACTTTGAATCGTTAAACTGTGGAGACGAATATTCCCATGAAACTCCTTAGACCAGCATGCGTACTCCTGCTGATGGCTTCTGTGCTGATTCCCGCGCCTAATGCAGCAGCTTGGGGACCCAAGGCCCGACTAGCTATCGCCCAGGCTTCACTCCACATGATGCAGCGCAAATTCGACTTTCGCGCAGGTGAGATATCGTATGAAAAAGATATGTTCAACGGCATGGTAGATGGCTGGGAAAGCATTGGCGAAGCCCTTCCTATGTCCACAGATGCTCAATCCATTGACGCTATTATTTATGAAATAGCTACGTTGCGTGAAGCCCGTGAGCACGGTGTGGGAAGTTATTTTGCTTACCGAATGGGCAACCTGGCTGCTCTGGTTGCAGATGTMRTTCARCCYTATGGAATKGCATATARCCCRCAAGATCAAMAGTTCAAGGATCTCGTCGATGCGGATATCGACAAACATGTAGAACGATATATATTTGCACCGAAAACACTGCAATTTCGCATTATCAGTTCCAACCTTTACTACAATACCCATCGCCCGTTTTATTGGGGTGGACGAAAACTCATTGCCGATGATTATACTCGCGGCATGGGATACGATGGACTTCTTTCTGAAGCAGGAACATCTTATTACCAGCGATCTATTCAGGTAGTGGTTGACGCATGGTATTCCGTATTGAGTGACTCTACTCCTTCCAGGGTTACTCCATCTCCCCGCGCTATGGCGGAATACTACATCAAAGAGATTGAATACCTTCTTACCGAACGCAAGACAATTGAATTCACTGAAAGAGCCTACGAACTATTTAGTGAGTATAATCCGGGATTGCCCGAAGCCCATATAACTATCGGGGATCATTTCTATCAATACGACACACCGCAGGCCAAAGAACGTGGTGTGGAAGAATGGAAAATAGCCCAGCAAATTCCAGGTGTACAACGACAGCAGGCTTCGCAGCGTCTTTCCAATCATTTCATAGACGAGGGCGACACACTCTATCTGCGAGCCCGATCACCCGAAGGAATTGAATCGGATTACGCCGATTCTCTTCGCTCGTTCCAATTAGCCATGGAATATGATCGAACCAACGAGCTCGCTGCCGAACGAATTCACGAAACGACCAAAACCATCACGGAACGCAAAGAACTCTATTCTGTTCAACAAATCTTTATTGACACGGCAATGGCCATTGTTAAGGATGCGGAGAAAAGTCGCCTCAATAAAGACTACGGCAGCACKTTGAGCCAATATACACAAGCAATCGGCATGCTGGAAYTGGTCACAGGCGATTTTCGTGATCTTCAGCTTATATCCAAAGAATCCGTCAGCTCTATCCGAAAAGAACAAAAAGGCGTGATTAGTGAAGTGCTCGATACTGCCAGTATCAATCTGGAAGAAGGTGATAACTTCCAATTCAGCAATCAATACGAACAAGCGATCCAGGCTTATAACCGAGCAGTGGTTACCGTGAATGTCATCCCCGCTGCTGAAGGCAGTATTAATTTCCGACGCAAACAAGATATCATTGATACTGCTCAGGGAGCCATTGCGGATTCGAATGTAGCTAAAAAGCGTGACGAGGATAACAAGAAAGCGGCAGCGGCGGCTCCCATCCAACTCCGGTAATACCCGCAGCCAGTGCGTCAGACACTTCAACATCAGTATCATCTTATGCGGGAACACTTCGGCCTTACCCACTGGTGGCCCGGGGAGACGCCTTTCGAGATAGCGACTGGTGCCATTCTAACCCAGAACACCAATTGGTATAATGTAGAAAAAGCCCTGAATAACCTCAAGTCCCAAAATCTCTTGAGTCCTGCCGCTATCCTGAATACCCCTATTGAGCACATGGAAACCTTACTGCGGCCTTCCGGATACTTTCGCGTAAAAACCCATCGGCTCCGGCAATTTTCTCTGTACCTCATGGAAAATCACAACGGAGACATGACCCGAATGGCTGCGATGCCATTGGATATTCTACGTCCCGAACTATTATCCATCCATGGCATCGGACCAGAGACAGCCGATGATATTCTCCTCTATGCCTGCGACAAATCTGTCTTTGTCGTCGATACATACACCCGCCGCATACTAAGCCGTCATGGATTAGTCCCCGCCACCATCTGCTACGAAGCCTTGCGCTCGCTTTATGAAGACCATGTAGAAAACGACCTGGAATTATACAAGGATTATCATGGGCAAATTGTGTACACCGGTAAAGATTTTTGCAAATCCAAACCTAATTGCACCGGATGCCCATTGGAGCCAACACTAAAACACGGTCAGCCGTTGTAATCGCTGTGGTTTGCTTGAGCGATTATTCATACTATGGTACGCTGAAACAATGTACTTTTTTAATACATCCCCCATTCAGAAAGATACCAAAGCATGACTGCGAAGCGTGACCAGACCGCATGGCCGCCCATATTTTGGGTAATAATGGTCGTAGCATTGCTTTTACGTCTTTACCATCTTGCCGCACACAGTATCTGGTACGACGAAGCTGCATCATTATATAGCATCCGTTTTGTTGACTGGAATCTGACCTTCCTGAGCAGTGATGAAAGTCGACTTGTACCGCTGTACGCGCTGGTAACTTTTTTTTGGGTCAAGGGTATCGTTCTGATTCCAGGCGTGGTTCTTGGCACCGCGACAGGCGACTTTTTTGTTCGATTGATGCCCGCCCTATTCAGCCTGATGATGCTGCCCATCGCTTATCGTCTTTCGCTGATCCTGTTTAATCACCGAAATGCCGCCTTAGCCGCCGTCTGGTTCCTGGCCATCTCCCCTTTTCAAATCTACTATGCGCAGGAGCTTCGTCCCCATTCTTTGTACGCATTACTCGTCACTTGTGCCATGTACAATGCCTACCGCGCATTGGAAGCAGGTGAGCGTAGACACTGGATTGGCACCGTACTCTTTGGCACACTATCATTCTATGCCTACTACTTCTCCGCCTTTTATCTGGTCAGCATCAATCTCTACGCACTCATCTGTTTCAACCGTTATCGAAGCAAAATACTCCCCTGGGCTCTCAGCCAGCTAACTATACTTGCCCTCATTATCCCTGCCGGGTTAATGGCCCTATTCACCTGGGGTAATTTTGCCAGCGCCGACGAATATTGGTTCCCTACACCTACATTAAAGCATCTAGCACTCACGTTTAAATCCTTCCTGGTTGGGTACTCCCCCAATGCCCAACTTTATTTTATATTGTTGGCAATCGCTGCGGTCTTGGTATCAATCGGTATAGTTGTTCAACGCAAATCATCATGGAAGGTACTCTTTCTCTTTTCCATGTCTGTTCTTCCAATCCTCCTCCAAATTATCGCCTGGACAACCCAGGACTTTGCCTTTTTTACGTATCGTATTCAACTTGCTTATGCAGCTCCAGCATTCATCGCAATGGGTATTGGGTTCGCCTATCTTCGGCCCAAAGCTGTAAAGGTCATAACCCTGACGCTATTCACTCTCCTGACCATTCCCACCATCGCAGATTATTACAATCAAAATCTCCATCCTGCATGGGAGCACCGCATCGGCGCACGCCACAAAGCAGATTCCAGATCCGCCGCTCAATGGGTCGCCGCTCAATGGGAGGAAGGAGACTTTATTGCTCATACCGCCACCTCTACTTTATTTCCGTTCAGAGAGAATTATTTTAATACTACTCGCCAGGCCGTTGCGGGCTTCACAGATGAAGAACGGCAGGGCTTGTTACGTAGTTATCCCGATGAGGATTTATTTAGCAAATTGGGATTTCTACCTCGGCGCATCGAGGATATTGTCCAGGACTCTACCCGTGTCTGGTATGTCCAATCGTGGTGGGAGCCGTTTGATCCCATTCCCTTGGCCTACGAATATCGCGCCTGGCTGGATGCTCATTTACAACGGCAAGACCAGCGCGAGTTCGATGGTATCAATGTGTATCTCTATGAGCCGTATCCGGTAGATAAAGAAGCCACACCCAATCGCCCCGTACTCACCAACGGGCTCGATTCCATTTACCATGGTACCCAAGCCAACGAACTGAATACGTCAGATTCAGGTATTACATGGTTCGATGAACATCTTCCCCAACTCGCGGGAAATCATCCTGCCGCCATGGGGTACCTTTCCAACGGCACTGTCATGGCTAAAAATCTCACCCAAACCCCTTTCTCTCTATCGTATTCATCGTATACATCTCTGGACGTGGTATCCGGTATCGGTCTAAATCGAATCCCCCAAAGCGATGTATGGCGGCCTACCTCACTGTACAACGGACTCTACACCATGTCCGCTCGCCTGTCCCCAGAYGCTCAGGGYACATTRCAARCWACCCGYACATTGCCTCCCGGATCCATTTCCGTATTCATCCGTATCGTTACCGACAACAGCCCCGACAATACCAATTGGGGTGCCATCACGTTCAGCCTGATGCAGAACGATATCTCTATATTGGAAACCCACCTTTCTGCCCACGATCCGGATCATCCCGGTATAGGATGGAATTGGGTAAAGCTGGGCACCATGGATTCCCCGGGAGGGGAGATTAGTCTGAGCATTACTGCCAGTAACCCAGCCAATCTGGAGGCGGCCTATTTCGATATTGAGCGAATCGTATTCATGGATTCATCATCAGAAAATAATCTCACGCAGCCTACGATAACCAGTCGGTCATTACCGCCGGGTGAGTGGATTGAACTGGAGGACCCTAACGTGAGGAGCGAAACCAGTCAGCACAGCAGAGTCGATTGGGAGTTTCTTGATGAGGTCGGATACAGGTATAATCTGTATCGTTAGCACTAAGTACAATCCGCAATCAGGAGACTCACGATGAATATCCCCGCATGGTCGGCTTCAATGCTGCATGCCGATCCCCTGGGACTGGCAAAGACCGCCGGCGTCCTGAAACGACTGGGATGCACGGAACTGCACATGGATGTGATGGACGGCGCATTCGTGTCGGCATTCGGATTTCCTCTAAATACCATCACGACTCTTCGAGCTATTACCGAAATTCCTGTGGATATCCACTTGATGATTGAACAGCCGGAGCGGCACATTCCTGCGTGTATCCAAACTCAATGCACCAGTATTACCCTCCATGTGGAGGCCAGCTCGCATATTCACCGAGCGGTCCATCTCGTAAARGATGCRGGCATCCAGGTCGGTATTGCCATCAATGCGGGTACACCGCTGACCAAGTTGGAATACCTCCTTCCCTATGTGGATCGTGTACACGTCTTACTGACCGATTACGGTTCTCCGGGACGAAACATCACCCAGGCATCATTTGATCGGGTCAAGATTCTTAGGGAAAACATCCAGTATCATGAGTATCGAATTCAGATTTCTGCGGAAGGGCCTATCCAGGCGAAGGATGTAGCCATTTTAACGAAATTTGGTGTTGATCGTATCGTACTGGACAATACGTCCATCTTTGCTCCTGGCGATGTGGAAAATTGTACGCAGGAATTTCTGGAAGCATGTAAAGCTGAAGTACAGACGGTGTAATTTCGTCGGCCCTTCAGGCAAGTGATAGTGATTCCATAACGGCCTTTACCACGTCGTCATGTCCCAAATCGCCACACGGGATAACCACATCAGCATAGCGCGTGTACAACGGCTCCCGTTCCGTATATAAGGCTTCCAGCGATTGGCCGGGAGCCTTGGCCACACCTCGGTCGTCCATATTCGTGATACGTTTCCGAATCGTATCCAAGGGCAGTTCCAGATACACCACCATGCCTCCGACTTGAAGATGCGACATAGCTGTTGAGCTGTACACCACGCTCCCGCCGGTGGCAATCACCGCGCCGGGAATGCTCAACGTCAGGACATGGCGCTCTTCCACAACTCGGAACGCTTCCAAGCCATCCTCATCAATAATATCCTGTAAACGGCGGCCTTCCGATGCCTGAATAATCAGATCGGTATCCACAAAATTTCGGGATAGAGCTTTAGCCAACAGTACGCCCACGGTACTTTTACCAGCACCCGGCATTCCAATGAGCACGATATTGTTTCGTTGCGTTGTCATGATTTCAGCTTCTTCTCGTATTGTGCAAGAGGCACCGCATCGCGCGATTCCTGTTCCCGCACAACGATCCCATGGCCTTCCAACTTCATTTCCTTCTCCCGATCGCTATTTGAATATAAGCCGCTTCAATATGCGCATCAAATAAGATATTTCCGATCATACAATATGTCCGCCCATTGGGAAAAATTTATCTATATATGGAAAGAATCAGGAGGAACCCCCGTTTTCATGGTATAATCGTAGCATGTTCGGGCTTATGCTCGAAGGGGAAAATACAACCAGGGGGAGTTTGCCGTCTATGTCTTCAGCGGTTACATCCGAGACCCAGCGCATTGGGGAGATGTTGGTGGAGGGCGGCCTGATCACGCAGGACGATCTGGATAAGGCACTTGTCTTGCACGAACAGTCGCAAGATAGGCTAATCAATATCCTGATCTCCCAAGGTGCTTTGGATTCCCATACACTCGTCAATTTTTTGGCCGAACCCCTTACGTATCAATCCCTGGATTTGGCGAGTTTCGATATTGATCCCCATATCATCGCGCTGGTACCCCAAAATTTTGCCGTCGTTCACAAAGTTGTCCCTTTGGATAAACGAGGCGACACGCTTACCGTCGCTGTGCTTCGTCCCATGGAACCCAACGACCGGGAAGCCCTGGAAGAACACACAGGCTTGAACGTGAAACCGCTTATTTGTTCTGCGGAAGATGTGGAATCCAGTATACAACGTCATTACGAATCTGATGAATCTCTTGCACTGAACCCAGCCTCGTTGAAAGGTTCTATCAAACTTACTACCGCTGTCACTCTGTTGAGTCATCTGGACGCTCTTCCTGCGTTACCCGATTCTGTGCAGCGTGTTAAACAAATGATTGACGATGATTCCGGTTCGGGTACAGAAATCGGGGAGATCATTTCGCAGGATCCCGCCATTGCTGYCAAGGTKTTGAAAGTGGCTAATTCCGCCGCKTACGGTTTTTCTCATCAAGTCGATAATGTGGGCTTGGCRGTATCACTGCTCGGGTTATTGGAAACCTACTCTGTCGTCGTGTCGACTGCCGTYGTGGGCACGTTTGATGATCAAGGCTCCTTCAACTATAGACAATTCTGGCAGGAATCGTTGCTGTCTGCCACGGTAACCAACGCCATGTCCAAAGCGTTCGGRGCGCGCAGCACAGGTATTTTCTCCGCTGGGCTGCTGCATGACATCGGACGGGTCGCTTTGGCACAGGTCGCTCCCCGACATTATGAAAAAGTAGACGATAACCTTACCGGGTACGATTTGATCCGGGCGGAAGAAGAACTGATGGGTATAAATCACGGGGAAGCGGGCTACCAACTGGCCACACATTGGAGCTTGCCGCCTATCCTGGCAGAATGTATCCGATATCATCACGCGCCGGAATTGGCTGACTACGAATTTCAAAAAGCCGCCGCATTGGTTAATGTGGCTGATGTAGTCATCCGCCTGGGACGTGAAGGAGTCGATCCGGCTACCGTGGATTTCAATGAATGTCGCAAAGGGTTGGAAATTATAGACGCGACGAAAAAAGAAGTTATCCAGGTTTTCGAGTCAATACCTAAACCGTCGGTTGATGATATTTTATAATATCCGCACTGACTAATTCGCCGTACCAGCCGCAATCGTTACCTGCACCCGTTTTTCCGTCACGCGCTGCGCCCGGTCTACAATCCGCACAATCAATTCTCCGGGACCAGTCGGCAGATCCTCATCCTGTTCCCATTCAATGCGCTTCTGCTCGGGGTCATATTCCATCAATAACCATTCCCCATTCCAGGTGGCTTCCCACGAAAGTATCCCGCTTCCATCGTCACCCACATCGGCACTGATAGCCGGACGCGAACCTAACCTATCCCCATCGCGAAGGGTACGCACCTTCACCTGTGGCGGTGTCGTATCGCGCATGATTTGAAATGTCCCCAAGGTACTGGTGGATATAGTTAGTCGCTCATCCACAACGCGAGACTCCACCCAGCCCCAACTCTTTTTCCCCGCGCGATAGACCGACAAACCTTCGAAGTTCTCTGCGCCTAGAGGGAGAGGAAACGACAGCATCAACGGTGCGCGTACGGGGCCGTAATCGGGCCAAACCTGATATGCCGGACCGACAGATTCCAGACCGGGAGCGCCTCGTGATTCCGTCTGCCCTGCGGTAAGAATCAAGGTGCCGTACACACTATCTTTATTGGCTGTGATCTTTAATCCCGCCACCATCCCTACAGGGCCTTCAACACCATGACGGATTACCARAAACTGATGGGCTACCATGTTGTCTGAATCGGGAGAGACCTGTCCAGCGCGAGGGTGTTCCACACTCAATACTATTTCGTTGATTTCCCCATCAGGGGCATAGACCGCTCTGAATACAGTATCTGATATCCGCATGAATGTTGTATCGCTTACCGAGTTATTCACCCACAACACAGGAGATGTGGGCTCAGGCGTACTGAAAACGGCGGATACGACCAGCCATTCGCCCACATTGTCATAAAACACATCACCCTGCCCGTTTCCTTTTGCCAATGGAGCAGGAGACTCCACCCACGCATCCGACTTCACCGATAAAAAAGCCTGCGTCTGATTCTTATAAAAATCCCGCGCCGTCACGGTTATCGTATCTTCGCCATCAGCTAAACGATATACACCGTCTTGAGAAGTATGCTCATATAATTCTGCCCGATTTTGCGGATGATGCCATTGCATAAGAAATCGCCCCTCATCCATATACCCGGGATGATACGCAATAATACTGTCATCATCGTGATCATACGATACGCGATCATGCTGCACCGTAAATAACGAACCCATCGATGCTGACACCGTCTCAATGCGATGTACACCTAATTTAGTTCCGCCATTATTAGCGGGATCAACTACGTCCACACCGATGACTACGGGGCCGGAAATTAAAATCGGATTTGCTGCATCCCCCGCTGCCCCTCCTTTGCTCACCTCCAGCACTACGGGAAACACATCCCCGTTAATACGTGACTCTGGAGATGCCGGCTCCACCAGTATCTTTCGGATTGTGGGCGCAGTGGTGTCAGGCCATTGRATRYCCAATAAGCGYGGGTTSRCTGGTACCCCTGCCGGATCACGTATTTCCCAATGSAGRTGAGGYACWCCKATCCCGGTCTGCCCGCTTTTTCCAATGAGCTGACCTTTGGATACAGGGAAGGCTCCTTCGCCAGGATATAAGTCTACAGAGTAACTTTGCCGACGATGCTGCTCTCGTTGGACGTGTTTGCGAAGAGTTGGGGCGAAATCATCCAGGTGGGCGAAAATGACCGTATGCCCATCATCAAGCCGCAGGTACACCGCCTTGCCATACCCATACGGGGAGCATAGCATTCGCACCACTTCCCCATCCGCTGTGGCATATACATTTTTGCCGACTGGCCCAGTTCGCAAATCGATACCCATGTGAAATCGGCCCGGACGGTACTCTGCGAAACTGGATGTCAATACCCGGGGTAAATCCAATGGCCACCGATACGGCTCCTCTTCGGCCGCTGCCCCAACCAAACATAATGCTAGCAGCCATGCCCCCAWACCGCCCCCTTGATTAGTATGTTTTCAGTACATCCGCCTTACCTAAACGGCGCAGATTTTCTTCCAGCTCCAAATACACTTCTACATGAAACCCATTTGAAATAWGTTCATCACAGTAGCTATAGACCGCTGTTTTTTCCTGTTCTTCTAAAAGCTTATTATGAATGGCCTTATGAGCCTGTTCTTCTGTAGCGGAGAGGCCATCTATTCGCTCCACCAGCATTACAATGTGGCATCCATAATCGCTTTTCACCACATCGCTCACATCCCCAGGCTTTAACCCTTCCACCGCCGCTACCAGAAAAGGTGGCAAATCCTTTTCAGGAACATGACCCAAGTCTCCTCCCTGAGCCGCATCGGGAGACTCAGAATATTGCTTGGCCACAGCCTCAAAACGCTGCCCGGAAAATACACTGTTCAAGGCTCTTTCCGCTTTTTTAAGGGCATTCTCTTGAACTGCTTGCCCGTCTCCCTCCGCACTGATGAAAATTTGCTTCAAATGCAATGTGCCTGGACGAGTAAATCGATCCTTCGTTTCCGCATATATTTGTTTCACCCGCGCATCGTCAATGCGAAGACCGTCTTCCTTGATAATCTTGGTGCGCATCGATTCCACCATGAGCAAGCGGTGTACATTATCGCGAAGATCACTTTTATCCACATATCCCAATAGTTCCAATAACTCTTCTTCCGTTATTTCACGACCTTCTTTTGATGAAAATCCTTCCCTCAACCTGTTCAAACGGGATTGTAATGACGAATCCACATCACTGTCAGCAACCTTTATATTGCGATTCTCGGCTTCCTGATAAAGCAATTCATGTTCAATCAAACTCCGCAGCACCATCAAGCCCAATTGGACGCGGGCCACATCGGGCATGGATTTCATTTGGCTTCGCTGCCGCTCAGATTGATACAACAACAGAAAATCTGTTTTTGTAATATTCACATCCCCAACTTTTGCCACAGGACCATCGGGGACAGATCGCTGTACGATATCCATCTGAGACAAATCCGGTGCTTGAGCAAAAACAGCACTGCTCAGCATCACCATCACCAGGCATGTAGTTTCCATCTTCCTCATCAAACACGTCTCCATGTTTTTCATTCTGACATCATTTAAAAACCGTATCGAAATAAAGGGGTGCTACAGAACTTGCTCTTGCTCTTCTTCTTTTTCTTCCTCAATTTCTGTTTTAGAATTTTCTTTATCTAGATCACGCTGTTGAATCATTTCGATGATGGTTGCGCGCAGGATCCCATGTACAAGCACCACCACAGCGACATAACAAATAATAAATCCCCAACCTGTACGGATAGCCGCTGTATAAAAATCTGTCTGTTGATAGAAAAAACTGAGACACATCACTATCAACGCCCCAATCGATCCCCCTATCAACCCTAACCGATGCCGATCCAGACCGATGACCCGTTTAGGAGCCTTTTTATTAGATACGATTGCCATGGCTCATGCTATCACACCCGGAATCAGGGTGTAAACGGGGTTAAAACTTTACCCCCAACGACAATTACGATTTCATCAGTCGAATCACCAGCAAGTCTGCATCTTCCTGTGCAATGATCCCATGAGGTTTTCCGCCGGGTACATGCATCCAATCGCCTGCTTTCATTTCTTTAGGGGTCCCCTCAACAGAAAAATGTACTGTACCTTTAAGACACTGCACAATAATGGGTCCAGAAACGGCATGCTCGGGAATCGGTTTGACCGGGGTGACATGTAAAAGCAATACCTGAAAGTCCTCCTCTTTTACCAAAGCACTGGCTCCTGCCGGGTGTTCTTGCGTTCCCAAAGAAAGGATATTGACCACTTCGCATGGCGTTATCTGCTTTTGGGTCATAAAATTCACCTCCATTATCTCTTTTTAAAAATTTATGTATCCATGCTATCACACCCGGAAACAGGGTGCATATATAGATTGCGCTATAGACACGAGCCCATATTTTCCGTGTTGTTCACTAAACCAACAGAATTGATCGCGCTGGTCGTTCATTCGCCCAGCAGATCGGGGCACACCCCCTTTTGGTTGCAACAACACACCATCATTTTGTATTATATGTGCCGTTGAAAAGCCTATTCCTCGGTAGCTCAGTTGGTAGAGCGGGTGACTGTTAATCACCTTGTCGCAAGTTCGAGTCTTGCCCGAGGAGCCAATAAATTCTAATGCCGTTCTCCTTCGAGAGCGGCATTTTTTTGCATTGAGATGCTCATGTATTGGATTTATATCCTTCAAAGCGAATCTTCAAGCCGCTATTATTGCGGATCAACCAATAACGTGGAACGGCGCGTATCACAGCACAACGATCCAGCGTATCATGGTACGAAAACGACCAAGCGTTTCCCTGGACCTTGGAAACTAATCTGGTCAGAAACATTTCCTTCTCGCGCTCAAGCCATGGAGCAGGAAAAGAAAATTAAAAAACGAGGCTTTTACCTGTTAAGCGGGTGTTGAACGAGCGTATTGGCCGCCTATGTATAGAAGTCCCGGGGCGTTGTTTCGTCGATACGCCACTATCTTCCCGACCAAAATGATATGGTCGCCGCCGTCGTAGGTTGCCCAGGATTCGCATTCAAATTGGGCGACGCTCCCTGCGAGTAACGGGGCATCCCCTGCACCCGTCGTGTAATCGAGACCGGAAAACTTGTCTTCACCCGAAGAAGCAAACGTATTAGATAAATCAACTTGATCATGCGCCAAAACATTGATGGCGAAATGGCTGGTCTGTTCAAATATTTGCAGCGAATTGGCGCTCTTGTCCAGGCACCAAAGAACGAGAGGCGGATCCAGAGACACGGACGAAAAACTGTTTACCGTAAGCCCCACAGGAGAACCATCCGCAGGCACCGTGGTGACCACCGTTACGCCCGTTCCATAACTTCCATAAGCAGATCGCAGCATCTGCGAGTCCGTTAGAATTCCTTCATCATAAGCCATCTGTTTTCCTTGACATTCTACGTTCTCACTCTTCTAATTCACTATTATGGCTTAAAGACTACTGGATTATATAGCCGACACCGACAAAATATCTTTTCATAAACCTGAAACAGAAAAACAGTCCTCGTGGTGAGGAGATTGCCGCACTTCGCTACGCTCCGTTCGCAATGACATCTTTTTCCGTGTCATTGCGAGGACGGCGAAGCCAGACGCGGCAATCTGGTCACCCTCACGACCACGAATCA
Organism: Candidatus Hydrogenedentota bacterium; assembly: GCA_002746185.1. Lineage (GTDB taxonomy): Bacteria > Hydrogenedentota > Hydrogenedentia > Hydrogenedentales. Next base: position 596 of record NVWG01000015.1, on the reverse strand, counting down.
AGGGGTGTGATGTCTCGTGACGAGGAGCCCCTATGTGTGAAATCCTTTTCAACAAGAGGCGGAGAGGAAAAGGGTTGTCTCGGATTTATGAAAAGCTATTTAGCTGAACACAAACCAGATTCGTAACCACGCTTCTCTACATTATTACAAGAATTTTCCCGGTCGATAGTTCTCTGGTAAAATAGCCTCACGTATCGATGAAGATACATCCTTGATAATCTGGTGAATAATTCAATGATATTTCGATTTTGCGCTTATGGTTTCCTGAAGAATCAACGATATTTTGAGCCCTTCCTCCTTCTCGTATTTCTGGATCACGGCCTGTCTTTCACTGCCATAGGCCTACTCATTGGATTTCGGGACGGCTGCATGTTCGCCATGGAACTTCCCACCGGAGCTATCGCCGATGTGCTGGGAAGAAGAAAGGCCATGATGGTGTCTTTCGGAGCATATATCGCTGCGTTTCTGGTCTTCGCTACCTCCGCCAGCCTTCCCTTGCTTTTCGTAGCCATGTTCCTGTTTGCCATGGGAGAGGCCTTTCGGACGGGCACCCACAAGGCCATCATTTTCGACTGGCTTGCCCAGGAAGGACGCAC